>NZ_JARGEF010000023.1:0-54036 GCF_033794725.1 Streptomyces sp. ID05-39B
CCCGATACCCCGGCACCCCCGCGTCTCAGCCCGCTCGGGCCTCTCCCCCGGAGTACAGGACGCGGGTCAGGGAGGTGTGGGTGACGCCGTGGTCGGCGAGGACTTCGGCGGGCGGACCCGGACGGGCGGTCAGCGCGAGCAGGAGGTGCTCGTCGCCGATGTGCCGGTCGCGGTGGGCCAGGGCGATGCGCAGGGACGTCTCCAGGACGGACTTCGCGTCCCGTCCGAAGGCTGGGCGGCCCATCCGCCACCCCTTCACCGGCCGGTCGCCGGACATCACGCCGACCCCGTGCGCCTCCTCGACCCGGGAGACGATCGCCGTGACGTCGATACCGAGCTCGGCCAGTGCATCGGCGTCCGCCCGGGACAGGCCCGCCCGCCGGCGCGCCTCGTCCAGTCCCTCCCGGACCGGCTCCCGGTTCTCCACCGGGAGCCCGAGAGCGGCCAGCGCGAACGAGCCGCGGCTCGCCTCGCGGTCCAGCAGGGCGAGCAGCAGATGCTCGGGGCCCACGGTCCCCCCGCCCGCCTCCTGGCAGGACGCGACGGCGCCGCGCACCACCTCCCGGGCGTCCTTCGTGAACCGCTCGAACATCACTGCCTCCCGTGCTTCTTGTGGACGGCCTGCCTGCTGACCCCGAGTTCCGCGGCGATCTCCTGCCACGACCATCCCTGATGGCGCGCACTGCGCACCTGCACCGCCTCCAGCTGCTCCAGCAGCCTGCGCAGAGCGGCGACCGCGCGCAGTCCGATCCGTGGATCACGGTCGCCCGCGCGCTCGGCGAGATCCGTTGCTTCGGTCATGATGTCAACTTACGTTGACACTCGACGCATGTCAACCTCCGTTGACGCCGGAGGTGTGCGAAAGGCGGGCCCGGAACCCGGACCCGCCTCGGCTTCAGTGCTTCGTGAACCCGTCAGGAATGCGTGACCTCGTCAGGAGTTCGTGAGGACGATCTTGCCGAACTGGTCCCCGGACGCGAGCCGTTCGAAGCCCTCCCGGGCCCTGTCCAGCGGCAGCACCTCGTCGATGACGGGCCGGACCCCGGTCGCCGCGCAGAAGGCGAGCAGGTCCTCCAGTTCGTCCTTCGTGCCCATGGTGGAGCCGACGACCTTCAGTTCGAGGAAGAAGATCCGGGTCAGTTCGGCATGGGAAGGACGGTCGCCGCTGGTCGCGCCGGAGATGACGAGCGTGCCGCCGGGCCGCAGCGACTTCACCGAGTGGGACCAGGTGGCGGCGCCCACGGTCTCGATGACGGCGTCCACCCGCCGGGGCAGTCGCGCCCCCGGTTCGACGGCCTCGACGGCCCCCAGTTCCACGGCCCGCTTCCGCTTGGCCTCGTCCCGGCTGGTCGCGAAGACCCGCAGCCCCGCCGCCTTGCCGAGCACGATCGCGGCCGTGGCGACACCACCTCCGGCGCCCTGCACGAGCACCGAGTCACCGGGCCGCACCCCCGCGTTGGTGAACAGCATGCGGTAGGCCGTCAGCCAGGCGGTGGGCAGGCAGGCGGCCTCCTCGAAGGACAGCTCCTTCGGCTTCGGCAGGAGGTTCCAGGTCGGCACGGTGACCTGCTCGGCGAAGGTGCCCTGGTAGCGCTCGGTGAGGATGGACCGGGGCTCGCGGGGACCGACCCCGTGACCGGTCTGGCCGATGACGGAGTGCAGGACGACCTCGTTGCCGTCCTCGTCGACGCCCGCGGCATCACAGCCGAGGATCATCGGCAGCTTGTCCTCCGCGAGGCCGACGCCCCGCAGGGACCAGAGGTCGTGATGGTTGAGGGAGGCGGCCCGGACGGTGACGGTGCTCCAGCCGGGACGGGCGCCGGGAGCTGGGCGCTCCCCCAACTCCAGTCCGGAGAGCGGCTGGTCGCGGTCGATTCGAGCGGCGTAGACGGCGAACATGTCCCCGACGATAGGGTCCCGCGCCGCCCGGCGAAACCGGAGGGCACTGTGAGACACGCCCTCTTGCGCGACCGGTCGACAGGGGTGGGCCGCAGTCGCCGGAGCGGCCGCAGGAACCGCGCACCCGGCCCGGACGGCCCACGGCGGGCGGGCGATCCCAGCCCCGGAGACGAGACCCAGCCCTCGATCCACCCGACTGGACGGGCGGACGGGTGGACGGGTGGACGGGTGGACGGGTGGACGGGTGGACGGGTAAAAAAACGGCCCCGCCGGAGGAGCAACCGGCGAGGCCATCTCTGCCGCACGTCAGCGACGGGCGACCCCTTCGGCACGGGCCGCCGCGGCGACCGCCGCGGTGACCGCCGGAGCGACCCGCTCGTCGAACGGCGAGGGAATGACGTAGTCCGCCGCGAGATCGTCGCCCACGACGCCCGCGAGCGCCTCGGCCGCCGCCAGCTTCATGCCCTCGGTGATCCGGGACGCCCGCACCTGGAGCGCACCGGCGAAGATGCCCGGGAACGCCAGCACGTTGTTGATCTGGTTGGGGAAGTCCGACCGCCCGGTCGCGACGACCGCCGCGTACTTGTGGGCGACCTCGGGGTGGATCTCCGGCTCGGGGTTGGCCATCGCGAACACGAAGGCACCCTTCGCCATGGAGGCGACCGCGGCCTCCGCGACCGTACCGCCGGAGACGCCGATGAAGACGTCCGCGCCGGCCAGAGCGGACTCGAGGGAGCCGCTGAGGCCGGCCTTGTTGGTGAACCCGGCCAGCTCGCGCTTGACGTCGGTCAGGTCCTCGCGGTCCGCGGAGACGACGCCCTTGCGGTCACTGACCGCGACGTCTCCGATGCCGGCCTCGACAAGCATCCTGGCGATGGCGACACCGGCCGCGCCGGCGCCCGAGATGACGGCCCGCAGTTCCGCGATCGAGCGTCCGCTCAGCCGGGCCGCGTTGCGCAGCGCCGCCAGCGTCACGATCGCCGTACCGTGCTGGTCGTCGTGGAAGACCGGGATGTCGAGCCGCTCCTGGAGCCGGCGCTCGATCTCGAAGCACCGCGGCGCCGAGATGTCCTCCAGGTTCACACCGCCGAACGAGGGAGCCATGCGCACCACGGTCTCGATGATCTCGTCCACGTCCGTGCAGGCGAGCGCGATAGGCACCGCGTCGACCCCGCCGAACTGCTTGAAGAGGATGGCCTTGCCTTCCATCACCGGAAGGGAGGCCTCGGGCCCGATGTCCCCGAGGCCGAGAACGGCCGTACCGTCGGTCACGACGGCGACGACGGACGACTTCCACGTGTAGTCGTTCACCAGGTCCGGCTGTTCCGCGATCGCGGTGCACACCCGCGCGACGCCGGGCGTGTAGGCGAGGGACAGGTCGTCCTTGTCGCGGATCGGAACGGTGGCCTGCACGGCCATCTTTCCGCCCCGGTGCAGCGCGAACACCGGGTCGAACGCGTCGAGGGGCTCCGCACCGCCCTCCTGGCCCGTTCCGTCCGCTTCGCTCTCGCTGCGAGGATTGACGATCTCCGCTGCCACTGTGTCTTACCCCTTAGGTCTTTTGTCGATGAGGGTGGCCACTCCTGGTTGAGAAGTGGGCGGGCACCGCGCAGGACCCAGCGGTGATACGTACGGGCACTGCGCGTCGGGCGCGCCGCACACGCGCCCTGAGCCCCGGGTGAGGGGTGTAAAGAACCTTCTTACCGGACGGACACCACCGACGACGAGTCCATTCGGTGCAAGGTCACATGCCGCCGTTTGCAGGACTCCCACACCTCACCGACGCCGTCATGCCGCAGTGAGATGACTCATGCGTGCAGCCCGGACAGGTCGGGGTGAAACCCTTGACAACGAGCCGAGGCCCTCGGCCATGACGGAGCGTGTTCATCCACATGGCGAGATGGGCCGGAGATCTTCCGGCCGGAAGCAGGGATTCCCGCAGATGATGCGGCCTGGTCCGGTCGTGATGTACCGGACTGATGGGATTCGGGTGTCGCCCGTTATCCGATTTTGACATAGCTGGCCCCCTGAATGGCGTAGTCCGAATGGCAAGATGCCGTCATCACACGAGGTCGCGACACCCGATGGTGTGTGTTCTCGTCGACCCATCGGCATCTCCATTCCATCCGCCGGAGGCACCCACCATGACCGCACGCTCCATCCGCCGTACCACCGCCGCGCGCACCCGGCTCGCCGCGGTAGGAACCCTCGCGGTCACGGGCGCCCTGCTGCTCACCGCCTGTGGTGACCAGACCAAGGACAAGGACTCCGGGAGCACCGACACCGCCTCGACGAGTGCGGCCCCGCTGGCCGACAAGCTGCCCAAGGCGATCCGTGACAAGGGCGTCATCAAGGTCGGTTCAGACATCGCGTACGCGCCGGTCGAGTTCAAGGACAGCTCCGGCAAGACGGCCGGCATCGACCCCGACATCGCGGCCGCCATGGGCGAGCAGCTCGGCGTGAAGTTCGAGTTCCAGAACGCCACGTTCGACACCCTCGTCGGTGGTCTGGCGTCCAAGCGCTACGACATCGCGATGTCGGCCATGACCGACACCAAGGACCGCCAGGAAGGCATCGACGGCGACACCGGCAAGAAGGTCGGCGCGGGCGTCGACTTCGTCGACTACTTCACCGCCGGTGTCTCCCTCTACACCAACGCGGGCGACCCCCAGGGCATCAAGACCTGGGACGACCTCTGCGGCAAGACGATGGCCGTGCAGCGCAACACCTTCTCCCACGACCTCGCCAAGGACCAGGCGGCGAAGTGCAAGAAGGACGGCAAGGCCGCCCTCAAGATCGAGGACTTCGCGACCAACCCCGAGGCCGAGACCCGGATGCGTTCCAAGGGCGCCGACGTCGTCTCTGCCGACTTCCCGATCGCCGCGTACTCCGTGAAGAACGCGGGCGGCGGCAAGTACTTCGAGATCGTCGGCGACCAGGTCGAGGCCGGTCCGTACGGAATCGCCGTCGCCAAGGACAACACCGAGCTGCGTGACGCGCTGCAGGCGGCGGTCCAGGCGATCATCGACAACGGTGAGTACAAGAAGATCGTCGAGAAGTGGGGCGTCGCCGACGGCGCGATCACCGAGTCCAAGATCAACGGCGGCTCCTGACCCGCCACCGTTCGACTCGGCTCTGAAAGGCTCCACCCGTGACTGTTGACGTCAACAAGACGGACGGTCCCGACGCGACGCCCCCCGCCGGGCCGGAGGCCATCAAGGCCATCCCGGTCCGGCACCCCGGGCGATACGTTTCGGCGGCCGTCGCGCTGGCCCTGCTGGGGTCGGTCGTCTATGCCTTCGCGCAAGGCAATATCAACTGGGACGCGATCCCCGACTACTTCTTCGACGACCGAATCCTGCACGGTGTCTGGAACACCCTGCTGCTCACCGTGCTCTCCATGGTGATCGGTATCGCCGGCGGCATCCTGCTGGCCGTGATGCGCCTGTCGAAGAACCCCGTGACCTCGTCGATCGCATGGTTCTACATCTGGTTCTTCCGCGGCACCCCGGTCCTGGTCCAGCTGTTCGTCTGGTTCAACCTGGGCCTGGTCTTCGAGTACATCAACCTGGGTCCGATCTACAAGGACTACTGGTCGTCGTTCATGACGCCGCTGCTCACGGCGCTGCTCGGCCTGGGTCTCAACGAGGCCGCGTACATGGCCGAGATCTGCCGTGCCGGTCTGCTCTCGGTCGACGAGGGGCAGACCGAGGCGTCGCACGCGCTCGGCATGAGCCACCCCAAGACGCTCCGTCGGATCGTCATCCCGCAGGCGATGCGGGTGATCGTGCCGCCGACGGGCAACGAAGTCATCAACATGCTGAAGACGACCTCGCTCGTCTCGGCGGTGCAGTTCGCCGACCTCTTCAAGGAGGCGCAGGACATCGGTCAGAACGCGGGCTCGACGGTGGAGATGTACTTCCTCGCCGCCGCCTGGTACCTGATCATGACCTCGATCCTGAGCGTCGGGCAGTACTACGTCGAGCGGTACTACGCCCGTGGCTCGAGCCGCAGCCTGCCGCCGACGCCGCTCCAGCGCGTCAAGGCCGCCGTCCTGCCCGCGCGCCGCCCGAAGGGAGCATCGGCATGACGCAGCCCTCCCACCCCATGGTGAAGGCCGAGGGCGTCCACAAGTCCTTCGGCTCCGTCGAGGTCCTCAAGGGCATCGACCTTCAGGTGAACTCCGGCGAGGTCTTCTGCCTGATCGGCCCGTCAGGCTCCGGCAAGTCGACCTTCCTGAGGTGCATCAACCACCTGGAGAAGATCAACGCCGGCCGTCTGTACGTCGACGGCGAGCTGGTCGGCTACCGCCAGAAGGGCGACAAGCTGTACGAGCTGAAGGACAGCGAGGTCGCGCTGAAGCGCCGGGACATCGGCATGGTGTTCCAGCGGTTCAACCTCTTCCCGCACATGACCGCGGTCGAGAACGTCATGGAGGCTCCGGTCCAGGTCAAGGGCCAGAACAGGGGCCAGGCCAGGGAGCGTGCCAGGGAGCTGCTGGAGCGGGTCGGGCTCGGCGACAAGGCCGGGAACTACCCCACGCAGCTCTCCGGCGGCCAGCAGCAGCGCGTCGCGATCGCCCGTGCCCTGGCCATGGACCCGAAGCTGATGCTGTTCGACGAGCCGACCTCGGCGCTGGACCCGGAGCTGGTCGGTGACGTCCTCGACGTCATGCGCGACCTGGCGGAGTCCGGCATGACGATGGTCGTCGTCACGCACGAGATGGGCTTCGCCCGCGAGGTCGGCGACAGCCTGGTCTTCATGGACGACGGTGTGGTCGTCGAGTCCGGCAACCCGCGCGAGGTCCTGACGAACCCGCAGCACGAGCGGACGCAGGCGTTCCTGTCCAAGGTCCTCTGACCGGACACCAGGCACGGTGAAGGGGCGGTACGGAGTTCTCCGTACCGCCCCTCGCGTCACTTCAGCGCCAGCAGCAGCGTGTCCGAAGGCGAGCACCACACCGGCCTCGCCTCCCCGAACCCCTGCTCGCGCAGCACGCGCGCGTGCCAGGACGGGGAGGGCATGTCGCCGTCGGCGTGCTCGCCGTAGATCTCGAAGCGGCGGGCCGTCGGACCGGCGAGGACGGGGTCCTGGGCGGCGAGCTGCCACCACTGCGCCCAGTCGAGGACGCCGCCGGCTTTGGCCTGATCCATGCGGGCGTGGCGCAGGGTGCGTTCGGCCGCGTTGATCCGGGGCGTCGAGTCGTCGATCATATGGTCCGCGTTCATGAAGACACCGCCGTCGCGGACCAGCTCCGCGACCTGACCGTAGAGGGCCGCGAGGGGTTCGCTGTGCAGCCAGTGCAAGGCCGTGGCGGTCAGCACCGCGTCGTACGAGTCGTGCGGCAGCCCGGCACGCCAGTCGGGGTCCTTGAGGTCGGCGCTCACGAGGGTGACCCGCTCGTCGCCCGCGAAGGTACCGCCGGCGATGGCGAGGAGCGCGGAGTCGAGGTCGACGCCGGTGCTGGTGGCGCCGGGCAGGCGTGCGAGCAGCCGGGCGGTGATGGTGCCGGTGCCGCAGGCTAGGTCGAGGACGCGGGGCGTGGGGCCGACGAGCGACTCGACCATGTCGAGCATGATCCGGAAGCGTTCCTCCCGGTCGGGCATGTACCACTCCTGCTGCCGGTCCCAGCTCTCCTGCCAGGCCTGCCAGTCCGTCCCGGTACTCGTCGTGGTCATGGGAGCCCTCTTCTCCGTCGCCCGCGTAATACCCTGGAAGCACGATCAGCCGTTACCCGACCGCATCGACGACCATAGAGCCCCTCCGTAAGGACTACAAGTGGAACTGGCCTATTACTCGGACTACGCCGTCCGCCTCGTCAACAGCGAGGAACCGGCCCGGGGCAAGGACTCGCTGACCTCGGTCGAGGCCGTCCGCGGCCTGTTCGGCGACAACGCCTCGGCGGGCCGCCGCGCCACCGACGCCGACGTCACACGGTTCCGCTCGGTCCGCGGCCGCCTGCGCGCGGTCTTCGAGGCTGCCGACGGCGGCGACGAGACCCTCGCCGTCGACCTGCTGAACTCACTCCTGCTGGAGTTCCCGGTCAGCCCCCAGATCTCCGGGCACGATCACCGCGACGACGACGGCCGCCCGCTGTGGCACATGCACCTCGCCGACCACCCGTCCAACGCGACCGCCGGCTACGCGGCCATCGCCGCGATGGGCCTGGCCTTCCACCTGACGGAGTACGGGGTCGACCGGCTGGGCCTGTGCGAGGCGAGCCCGTGCCGCAACGCCTACCTGGACACCTCCACGAACCGCTCCCGGCGCTACTGCTCCGACCGCTGTGCCACCCGCGCCAACGTGGCCGCCTACCGCGCCCGCAAGCGCCTGGAGGCGGACCGGTCGGCAAGCACGGGCCTGGCCGCCGAGAGCGCCCAGCGCAGCGCCGCCAGCGGCGAACGCTGATCCCGTCTGCGGGGCCGGTATCGGAACCGCACCGTCCCGAGGACCAACTCGTCGGGCACGGTGCCGTAGTCGGTGCTGTCGCCGCCCGCGTACGCGTTGTCCCCGAGCACCCACCAGCCGCCCTCGCGGCGTTCCACGGCGCGTTTGACGACGAGCAGGTCCTGCTGGAAGGGGTGCCGCAGCACGATCACGTCCCCCGGCCGCACCCTGGCCCCGTACCGCACCACCAGCTGATCACCGTGGTGCAGCGTGGGCACCATGGACGGGCCGGTCACCTCGGCCAGTCCGAACGGCACGGCGGCCCTCCCTCGCTCGACGTCCTGCGACGGCTCCGGCATCGGCGACACCTCCCCTGGTCCGTCTCTCCACCAGTCTCAGTCTGACCCCGGACTTTTGTCCTAAGCCCATGGGGGCACTCGCGAAAACCGTTCCCTCAGGGAGTAATGTCCCACCTGAGAAGACGATCACGAGGAAGGAACGCTCCATGCTTTCCCGCCTGTTTGCCCCCAAGGTGACGGTCAGCGCGCACTGCGACCTGCCCTGCGGTGTGTACGACCCGGCCCAGGCCCGCATCGAGGCGGAGTCGGTGAAGGCCGTGCAGGAGAAGATGGCCGCCAACGACGACGCGCATTTCCAGGCGCGCGCCACCGTCATCAAGGAGCAGCGCGCCGAGCTCGCGAAGCACCACGTTTCCGTGCTGTGGAGCGACTACTTCAAGCCCCCGCACTTCGAGAAGTACCCCCAGCTGCACCAGCTGGTCAACGACACCCTCAAGGCCCTGTCGGCCGCGAAGGCGTCGACCGACCCGAAGACGGGCGAGAAGGCGCTGGAACTCATCGCCGAGATCGACCGGATCTTCTGGGAGACGAAGAAGGCCTGACACCACGGGCCGTTCCCGACACCGGCGGTCGGTGCACCACCGCGGGACGAGGGACTTTCCGAGAGGGGCTCGGTCGGCATCACGACCGGGCCCCTCCGGCATGCTCGGAGGCGGGGCACCGCGGCCCCGCGGCACCGCCCCACGGCCGGGTGACCCGCGTGCGATGCTGGGCCTGTGACCCTGGAGGATCTGGTCCGGCTGCGGCAGGCGCGTGACCGGATGGACCGTGAGTACGCCGAGCGCCTCGACATCGCCGCGCTCGCCCGAACGGCCCTGATGTCCCCCGGCCACTTCCAGCGCAGCTTCCGCGAGGCCTATGGCGAGACGCCGTACGGCTATCTCATGACCCGCCGGGTCGAGCGGGCCAAGGCCCTGCTGCGGCGCGGCGACCTCACGGTCACGGAGGTCTGCATGGAGGTCGGCTGTACCTCGCTCGGCTCGTTCAGCGCCCGGTTCACGGCGCTGGTGGGCGAGACGCCGAGTGCCTACCGGGCGCGTTCGCACGAGGCGGGCGCGGTGATCCCGCCGTGCTTCGCACGGACGTACACACGCCCCCGACGTACGTAGGGTGATCGCCATGGATCTCAAGCTCCGCCAGTGCTTCCTGGCCGTCGACGACCACGACAAGGCGCTGTACTTCTACCGGGACATCCTCGGCCTGGAGGTCCGCAACGACGTCTCGTTCGAGGGGATGCGGTGGCTGACGGTCGGCTCGCCGCTCCAGCCGGACGTGGAGATCGTGCTGGAGCCGCCGGGCGCGAGCCCGGACGCCTCCCCCGCCGACCGGGAGTTGATGGCCCGGCTGCTGGCCAAGGGCATGCTGCGCGGGGTCATCTTCACCACGGCCGACTGCGACGCGCTGCACGAGCGCGTGCGCGAGGCCGGCGCCGAGGTCCTCCAGGAGCCGACGAACCAGCCGTACGGCGTGCGGGACTGCGCGTTCAGGGATCCGGCGGGGAATCTGCTGCGGTTCATGGAACGCCCGCACGACAGCGCGGGCGCCTGAGAACCGTGGCGGTCCGGCACTCTCCCCGGCCTACGATCGCCGCATGAGCCAACCCCTACTTGCCCATGTCCGCTGGACGTACGCCTTCGTCGACCGGCCCGCCGAGCACTTCGCGCGGGCCTGTGCCTTCTGGGCCGCCGTCACGGACACGGTCGTGTCCGAACCGCGTGGGGACAAGGACGAGTTCGCCACCCTGCTGCCGCGGGGGACCGACGCCTGCGTGAAGGTGCAGGCCGTCGGCGACGGGGCGGGCGGCGCGCATCCGGACTTCTGCGTCGAGGACGTCGAGCGGTTCCTCGCGGCGGCGCTGGCCTTGGGCGCGCACACGGTCTCCGCCCACGACGGGTGGGCCGTACTGCGTTCCCCCGCCGGTCAGTTGTTCTGCGCGGTGCCCTGGCACGGCGAGTCCGTACGCCCGCCCGTGGTGGCCGGCAGCCGCCTCGACCAGGTCAGCATCGACATCCCGTCGTCCGCGTACGAGGCCGAAGTCACCTTCTGGAGCGGCCTCCTGCCCGACTGGACGTCCCGGCCGGGCTCGCTTCCGGAGTTCCACGTGCTGGCGCCGCCGCCCGGACTGCCCATGCGGCTCCTGCTCCAGCGCCTCGGCGAGGAGCGGCCCGTCTCGGCCCACCTCGACCTGGCGGCGGGCCCGGACATCGACGCGGTGCGTGCCCGGCACGAGCGGCTCGGCGCACGGTTCGTGGCCGCCCACCCCCACTGGACGGTACTGCGCGACCCTGCGGGCGGCCTGTACTGCCTGACGGGCCGCGACGCGGAGACGGGCGGGCTGCCGCGGGGCTAGGTGTCCTGTCCGACGATTGCCGTCGTCGCCCGGAGGGCGGTCTCACGGCGTCAGGTGCGTGCGCCCGGTGCGGCGGGCGTGGACCCTCGTACTGGACGTCCTTGGGTCTGCGCCCGGTGCGGCGAGCGTGCAGGGCGTCGCGCGGCAGACGGAAATCGTCAGACAGGCCTAGGGGGTCACGACTTCGACGTACACGCACTGGACGTCCGTCACACCGGGGTCGTCGGCCGCGGGTGTCGGCGTCGGGCACCCTCGGACGTCGTCCGCGTCCATCTCCAGCAACGGCGCGGGGTTCTCGTCCCTGTGCCAGGCGGGCGGCTGGGACGGCTTGGCCGCGTCCTGCAACCACAGCGTCAGCCCGCCCCCGACGACGGCCGTCAGCGCCCATAGGGCGAAAGCCCACCGTCGGCCCCTGCGACGACGCCCTCGGACATCCGTCATGTCCGCCCCTCCCCGTTCGGCCAGGGGGCCACGCTAGCCCGGCGGGCCGGGCGGGCGTCAGGAGGCCGGGGGTGCGGGGGTGCCGCGCTCGTCGGCGTGCTCCGGGGACTCGGCGCGGCCGTGCTGTTCGGGGTGTTCGGTGTCCCTGGAGCGCTCGGTGTGACCGTGCTGTTCGCCGCCGGGTTCGACGTACGCCTCGCAGTCGGGGTTGTGGCACGGGCCCGCGACCCAGCGCGGTACCCATGCGCCCAGCGTCTTGTGGCGCTGGACCACCGTGTCCACGGTCTGTCCACAGACGGGACAGACGTGCTTTTCCCTGTCCATGTCCTCAGGGTAGGCCGGTCAGCGCTTCCGTGCGTAGGTACGGACGAGGACTCCGTTGGTGAAGGTGCGCACGGACTCCAGGCTGAAGTCGGTCACCGAGAAGTCCGCGCCGAACATCGGTATGCCGGAGCCGTAGACCTGCGGATAGGTCTTGATGACGAGTTCGTCGATCTCGTCGAGCAGTTCGCCTGCGACGCGCGAGCCGCCGCACAGCCAGATGCCGAGCTTGCTGTCCTCGGCCTTGAGCCGGCGTACCCGGGCGACCAGGTCACCGTCGATGACCTCGACGTTCGGGTCGGGCGAGGCACCGAGGGTGCGGGAGGCGACGAACTCGCGCAGGTGGCCGTAGGGGCTGGTGATGCCGGCGTCGAGGGCGAGCTGGTAGCTGCCCCGGCCCTGGATCACGCTGTCGAAGTTCGGGTTCTCGACGTCCTTCAGGCCCATCGACTCGCGGCCCTGGGCCGGGATGGTGTCGGGATACGTGGAGGCGAGGTGGCCGAGGAACTCCTCATCCAGGAACGCGAACATCGACGAGGCGTCGCCCTGGGGATCACCGATGAAGCCGTCGATGGAGCAGGCGACGTAGTACGTGAGCTTTCGCAAGCCGGTCTCTTTTCGTAGGCTGGTTTCGAACAACTCCAGTTGTAGTACTTCGGATGTAGTGATTGCAAGGTGATGACCGGGTTTTCTGAAGAACCGGGGTAAGTGGGAGGACTGCTTCCGCATGGCCGGGGATCCACTGGACTGGACTTCCACGAACGCGAAGAGGCGGGTCCCGCACGCCGTGGGGATGCGCGGGGCCCGCCGGCCGGTCCCCTCGGGGCCGTGCGGAGTCAGGAGCCGCACGGTCCCGGAGGTCCGGGGACTTTCGAGGGCCGGGCTGCCGGTCCTGACCGGCAGCCCCTCCTCAGGTGGTGCGTCGCGTCACGAACTCCGCGAGGGACAGCAGGCCACCCGCCGATTCGGGATCCGGGATGGCGCGGGCCAGTTCGGACATCGCACGGGCCATGCGGTCGGCGGCCTGCTCCTGGGCCCACTCCCGGCCGCCCGCCCGCTCGACGGCCAGCGTCATGCGCTCAATGTCGTCCCCCTGCTCGTGAGGGAGCGCGTAAAGCTCGGCCAGTTCCGTGGCGGCCGGGGTGCCGGAGGCGAGCGCGGCGACGACCGGCAGGGACTTCTTGCGGGCGACCAGGTCGGCACCGGCCGGTTTGCCGGTGTGCCGCGGGTCCCCCCATATGCCGATCACGTCGTCGATGAGCTGGAAGGCGAGCCCGGCCTCGCGGCCGAACGCGTCCAGCGCCTCGACGTCCTCCTCCTGTGCCCCCGCGTACAGCGCGCCGAGGGCGCAGGCGCAGCCGAGCAGCGCGCCCGTCTTGGCCTCGGCCATCGCGAGCACCTCGTCGAGGGTGACCTCGGACGGGCCGCGCTTCTCCATGGCGGTGTCCGAGTGCTGGCCGGCGCACAGCTCCACCACGCAGCCCGCGAGTCGGGCGGCGGCCGCCGCGGACGCCGGATGCGGGTCGGCGGCGAGCATCCCCAGGGCGAGTGCCTGGAGGGCGTCCCCGGCGAGGATGGCGTCGGCGTCGCCGAACACCGTCCAGGCGGTGAGGCGGTGCCGTCGGGTGGTGTCCCGGTCCATCACGTCGTCGTGCAACAACGTGAAGTTGTGGATCAGTTCGACCGCGGCGGCGGCCGGGAGGGCCGCCGCCGCGGCCGCCGGGCCACCGAGCGCGGCGGCAGCGGCGAGCACCAGCGCGGGCCGGATCGCCTTGCCCGCGTTGCCGGCTGCCGGGGTGCCGTCCGCGTGCTCCCAGCCGAAGTGGTAGCGCGAGATCCGCCGCATCGAGCCGGGCAGCGAGTCGAGCGCCGCCTGCAGCGCCGGGTCGACGGTCCCCCGGGTCTCCTCCAGGATCGCCGCCGCCTCGTGCCCGTCGAAGGCCCCGGTGCCGCCGTCGGTCTGGCTCGGGATGCCCCATCCCCCGGCCCGCGCCTCACCGGGGTGCGGCCTGGTCCGCGTCACGTACTCGGTCATCGAGTCCCCCTCGCCGGGTCCGCGTACGGCGGCGGATGCGCGGCCACCGGGCGTGTACGCCCTGGGTGTACCCGCCCGGGTGGGCGGAGACACGGCGTCCGCACGGGTGAGGTCACTGCCAGCGGCCGATCTCGACGTTCTCCAGCACGCCCAGCGCGTCCGGGACCAGCACCGCCGCCGAATAGTAGGCCGTGACCAGGTACTTGATGATGGCCTGTTCGTTGATGCCCATGAATCGCACGGACAGGCTCGGCTCGATCTCGTCCGGGATCCCGGACTGGCGCAGGCCGATGACGCCCTGGTCCTCCTGGCCCAGACGCAGCGCGATGATCGAGCTGGTGCGGGCCTCGCTCACCGGGATCTTGTTGCACGGGTAGATCGGAACCCCCCGCCAGGTGGGGATCCGATTGCCCGCGACGTCGATCGTCTCGGGGACGAGTCCCCGCCTGTTGAGTTCGCGGCCGATCGCGGCGATCGCGCGCGGGTGGGCGAGAAGCATCTTGGTGCCGCGGCGGCGGCTGAGCAGCTCGTCCAGGTCGTCGGGGCCGGGGACACCGTCGTGCGGCTGGATCCGCTGGTCGTACTCGCAGTTGTGGAGCAGACCGAACTCGCGGTTGTTGACCAGTTCGTGCTCCTGACGCTCCTTCAACGCCTCGACCGTCAACCGCAGCTGCTGCTCGGTCTGGTTCATCGGCTGGTTGTACAGGTCGGCCACGCGCGAGTGGATGCGCAGGACGGTCTGGGCGATGCTCAGTTCGTACTCGCGCGGACGGGCGTCGTAGTCCACGAAGGTGTGCGGGATGTCCGGCTCGCCGGCGTGGCCCGCGGCCAGGTCGACGGCCTTCTCGCCGTAGCGGTTGGTCTGCTGCTCCGGGATCGAGCGCAGACCCCGCAGGTGCTCGGTCAGTGAGTCGGCGCGCTCGGCGACCTGCTCGAAGTCCTGTCGGGACAGGATCAGCACGGTGCAGGCGGTCACCGCGCGGGCGTTGTACTCCCAGATGGCGTCCGGGTCGAGCAGCGCCTGGTCACCGAGGTAGGCGCCGTCGGCGAGGACTCCGAGGACCTGGTCGTCGCCGTAGGGACCGGTGCCGACCTTCTCGACCCTGCCGTGCGCGAGGAGGTAGACCTCGTCGGTCTGGCTGCCGAAGGAGGCGACCAGTTCACCCGGCGCGTACTCCCGCTGCCGACAGCGGGAGGCCAGCTCCGAGAGCACGTCCTCGTCCTCGTACGACCGCAGTGCGGGCAGTTCGCTCAGCTCCGCGGGGATGACTTCGACGCGGTCGCCGGTCTTGATGAAGGTGATGCGGCCGTCGCCGACGGCGTACGTCAGTCGCCGGTTCACTCGGTATGTGCCGCCCTGCACGTCGATCCAGGGCAGATTCCGCAGCAGCCAGCGAGAGCTGATCTCCTGCATCTGCGGTACGGACTTGGTGGTGGTGGCCAGGTTCCGCGCGGCCGCGGTGCCAAGGCTCTGCTGCGGCTTGCCCTGCTCAGCGCGGACTTCTTCGCCTACCGACATAGAGAAATGCCCTCCCGGTGATGCACCGGCGCCGTTCTGCGCCGCTGCACTGTTCTCACGGACAAGCCTTCCATCACTCAGTGTGTTCGTGCCATTACCCGAAAGAGCGGGAATGGATCAACGCCGGTTTGGGCACGGTGAGTCGTCGCACGAACGATGTTCGACAATGACGGGGTGATCCGCCCTGTTCCGTTCGACTCCGAGGCCCTGCGCCCCCGGCTGCCCTCGCCCCTGCAGGAGGTGGCCGACGAGCGGTTCGCGCGGCACGGCGTACGACTGCTGCTCAAGCGGGACGACCTGATACACCCGGAACTGGTCGGCAACAAGTGGCGCAAGCTCGTGCCGAACCTGGAGGCGGCGGCCGGACGGCCGGTCGTGACGTTCGGGGGCGCCTACTCCAACCATCTGCGGGCCACGGCCGCCGCCGGCCGTCTGCTGGGCCTCCCCACGGTCGGGGTGGTGCGCGGCGACGAACTGGCGGACCGCCCGCTGAACCCCTCCCTGGCCCGCTGCGCGGCCGACGGGATGCGGCTGCGCTTCGTCGACCGGGCGGCCTACCGCCACAAGACCGACCCCGACACCCTGGCGGCGATCCTGAGCGCCGTGGACGCCGAGGACGCGTACGTGGTGCCCGAGGGCGGCAGCAACGCGGCGGCGGTCCGCGGCTGTCTGGCCCTCGGCGAGGAGCTGCGCGAGCACACCGACGTGGTGGCCGTCGCCTGCGGCACCGGCGGCACCCTCGCGGGCCTCGCCGCCGGCCTGGGCCCCGGCCGGCGAGCCCTCGGCGTACCGGTCCTCAAGGGCGGCTTTCTCGGGGACGGCATACGAGCGCTGCAGACGGAGGCCTTCGGTGGCCCGGTGGGCGACTGGCAGCTGGACGAGCGCTTCCACTTCGGCGGGTACGCCCGCACCACGCCCGCCCTCGAAGACTTCGCCCAGGACTTCGAGGAACGGCACGGCCTCCCGGTCGAGCGTCTCTATGTCGCCAAGTCGCTGTACGCACTTGTCGCCCTGGCCGAGGAGGGTGCGTTCGCGCGCGGGACACGCCTCGCCGCGGTGGTGACGGGAGCGCCGTTCAGCCCCTGAGCCCCTGCCTGACCGCGCGCCCCGGGCGCCTGCCTGGCTCAGGCGGCGAAGAGGCCTCGCTAGTCGGCCTCCCGGTAGGCCGCGGCCTCCTCCAGGTCCAGTCTGCGCAGCAGCGTCCGCAGCATCTCGTCGTCGATGTAGCGGCCGTCGCGCAGACGCACGAAGACCTCACGCTCGGCGCTGATCATCTCGCGGGACAGGCGGCGGTAGGTGTCGTCGGCGGTCTCGCCGGTGACCGGGTTGACCTGGCCGAGGCGTTCCCAGACGGCGTTGCGGCGGCGTTCGAGGACGTTGCGCAGGCGGTCGGCCAGCGGCGCGGGCAGGGTGTTGCGCTCGTCGGAGAGCAGTTCCTCCAGCCGGTGCTCGGCGGCCCGGGAGGCCTGCGCCTGCGCGTTGGCCTCGGCGAGGGTCGCGGCCTGCGGGTCGGCCTCGGGGAACTTCAGCAGGCGGATCAGCGGGGGCAGGGTCAGGCCCTGCACGACCAGGGTGCCGATGACCGTGGTGAACGTCAGGAAGAGGATCAGGTTGCGGTGCGGGAAGGGCCCCCCTCCATGGTCCACGGTGACCGGGATGGAGAACGCGATGGCCAGCGAGACGACTCCGCGCATTCCCGCCCAGCCGATGACGATGGGCCCCCGCCAGGTGGGGTTCTCCTCACGCGCGCGGATGCGCGCCGACAGCAGCCGGGGCAGGAAGGTCGCCGGATACACCCACAGAAAGCGGACCACGACGACCACGAGGAAAAGGGCGACGGCGTACCAGGCGGCGTCCAGGCCCTCGTAGTCACCGAGTCCCTTCAGGACGATCTGGAGTTGCAGGCCGATGAGGGCGAAGACCGCCGACTCCAGGACGAAGGCGACCATCTTCCACACCGCCTCCTCCTGGAGCCGCGTGGCGAAGTCGACCTCCCACGCGCGATGGCCGAGGTAGAGGGCGACCACGACCACGGCGATGACGCCGGAGGCGTGGAACTGCTCGGCGGTGGCGTACGCGACGAACGGGATGAGGAGGGAGAGGGTGTTCTTGAGGAGCGGCTCCTGCAAACGGGTCCGCAGCCAGTGCAGCGGGGCCATCAGGATCAGGCCGACGGCGGTGCCGCCGACCGCCGCCACCAGGAACTCCTCGATCCCGCCGGCCCAGGACGCGCCCTCTCCGACGACGACAGCGAGGGCCACCTTGTAGGCGGTGATCGCGGTGGCGTCGTTCAGCAGGGACTCGCCCTGGAGGATCGTGGTCACCTTCGACGGCAGGCCGACCTTGCGCGCCACCGCCGTCGCCGCGACGGCGTCGGGCGGCGCCACGACCGCGCCCAGCACCAGCGCCGCGGTCAGCGGCAGTCCCGGGACGATCAGGTAGGCGGCCCAGCCGACGACGAGCGTCGCGAAGAGGACGTAGCCGACCGACAGCAGCGCCACGGGCCGCAGCTGGGCCCGCAGGTCGAGGTAGGAGCTTTCGGTGGCGGAGGTGTACAGCAGTGGGGGCAGCAGGAGCGGCAGGACGACGTCGGGGTCGAGGGTGTAGTCCGGGACTCCGGGGACGTACGAGACGGCCAGGCCGACGGCGACCAGCAGCAGCGGCGCCGGCACCGGTGTGCGCCGGGCCGCCGCGGCGATCGCCGCGCTGCCCGCCACCAGCAACAGCAGCGGCATCACGTCCATGTTTCGCCCGCCCTCGTTTTTCCGCGCGGTCGTCCGCACGACCGTCGTAATCTGGCAATCATGAAACAGTGCACGCACGCCGACGCGCTGCCGCACCCCGAACCCGTCCCGCTCGGCGAGACGTGTCCGGAGTGCCTGCGGGACGGCACCCATCCGGTACAACTACGGCTGTGTCTGACATGCGGGCACGTCGGGTGCTGCGACTCGTCGCCGGGCCGGCACGCCACAGAACACCACAAGGACTCGGGTCATCCGATCATGCGGACGTTCGAACCGGGCGAGAACTGGCGCTGGTGCTTCGTCGACCACGTCCTCGTGTGAGCCGCACCGGGAACGGCCGGTCCGTCGACCGGGTACGGTTCGAGCATCTGGCGCCTGGGTACGTCAACCCGGCGCGCCCTCTTCCCTTTTGGACCGACAGACCCCTAGACACGGAGCGTGTTCGCAGCTTTACTGTGAGTGACGCCAGGGGGTTGGGGTCCCGGGGACAGGACGGATGAGAGCGCGATAGCGTCACCGCTGAACCACCCACGCGTTACCCCCGGGGGGCGACCCTCGGCCCCGAAAAGCTTGTACCACCTTGGAGGTGAGGGTGTCCCAGATCGCAGGCGAGCCCGCGACCCAGGACTTCGTGGAAGTCCGGCTGCCGGCTGCGGGTGCCTACCTGTCGGTGCTGCGGACGGCCACGGCCGGCCTCGCGGCCCGTTTGGACTTCACCCTGGACGAGATCGAAGACCTCCGCATCGCGGTGGACGAGGCCTGCGCGATCCTGCTCCAGCAGGCCGTGCCCGGTTCGGTGCTCAGTTGTGTCTTCCGCCTGGTCGACGACTCGCTGGAGGTCACCGTCTCGGCGCCGACCACCGACGGGCACGCCCCCGCGCGCGACACCTTCGCCTGGACCGTGCTGTCCGCCCTGGCGGGCAAGGTCTCCTCCGCCGTGGATGAGGACAAAACCGTTTCGATCAGCCTCTACAAACAGCGCGGCGCCGGACCCGGGCCGGCGTGAGGAACGGGGACGGGCCGGTGCGGGACGAAGAGCGCGGCACACGGGAGCTGCCTGCCGAGAGCGCTGGGACGGCGCTCGATGCGGACGGTTCCCGACGCATGGCGGACGGCATCGACGGCATTCCCGAGCAGGCCCGGCCCCATCCGGAGGACGAACCGGCCTCCGTCGGGACCGGCCTCCCGGGGAGTGCCGAGCAGGAGTCGCCTCGGGAGAGGCGGATCGGGGGCACCCCCGGCCGGGCCGAGGAAGAGGCTCGACAGAGGGCGACGGGCGGGACGATGAGCGAGCACGAGCGAGACGACGAACAGGGCGTGCCGGGCACGCGGCACGAGCCTGACCAGCCCGCGCCCCAGCAGCCGGTGCCGCAGCAGGCCGTACAGCACCAGCCGGTGCTCCACGCGCGCGAGGACCGCAGTGGGGCACGTGCGAAGTTCGTCGAACTGCGCGCGCTGGACTCGGGCAGCCCGGAGTACGCGGAGCTGCGCAACCAGCTGGTCCGCATGCACCTGCCGCTCGTCGAGCACCTCGCGCGCCGCTTCCGCAACCGCGGGGAGCCGCTGGACGACCTCACCCAGGTCGCCACCATCGGCCTGATCAAGTCGGTCGACCGATTCGACCCGGACCGAGGCGTCGAGTTCTCGACGTACGCGACGCCGACGGTCGTCGGTGAGATCAAGCGGCACTTCCGCGACAAGGGCTGGGCGGTGCGGGTGCCGCGCAGGCTCCAGGAGCTGCGGCTGTCGCTGACGACGGCCACGGCCGAACTGTCCCAGTTGCACGGCCGCTCGCCGACGGTGCACGAGCTGGCCGAGAAGCTGGCGATCTCGGAGGAGGAGGTCCTGGAGGGCCTGGAGTCGGCCAACGCCTACTCCACGCTGTCGCTGGACGTCCCCGACACCGACGACGAGTCCCCGGCGGTCGCCGACACCCTCGGAGCGGAGGACGAGGCGCTGGAGGGCGTCGAGTACCGGGAGTCGCTCAAGCCGCTCCTCGAAGACCTTCCGCCACGGGAGAAGCGGATTCTGCTGCTGCGCTTCTTCGGCAACATGACGCAGTCGCAGATCGCGCAGGAGGTCGGCATCTCCCAGATGCACGTCTCCCGGCTGCTGGCGCGCACCCTGGCCCAGCTGCGGGAGAAGCTCCTCGTCGAGGAGTGACCCCACCCCCGACAGTGGCCGGCAGGGCCGCTACTTCCGTACGCCGCTGTCGGCGTCTCCGGCGTTGCCGGGCCCCCGGATCCCGAGGGCCCGAGTCGTCTCGCCGTTGACGATCAGGATCAGCGCGGCGACGGCTGCGGCGGCGAGCGCGATGCCCGCGGGGATCGCCATGCTGTCGGCCTGGAGCAGGTTGTAGGCGACGGGCAGCGCCATGATCTGCGTGATGACCGCCGGCCCCCGGCTCCAGCTCCGGCGGCCCAGCAGTCCGCGGGCGGCGAGCAGGGGCAGCAGTGCGAGGACCACCAGGGTCACCCCGCCGGTGACGGCCTGCTGCCGGTCGTCCGGGTCACCGGTGACGCCGAGGACGAGGATCCAGAGGCCGCCGACGACCAGCGCGAGTCCCTCCAGACCGACGAGCGCCGCGGCGTACGTCAGGCGGCGCGGGCGGGGACCCGTGTGCTCGGTGTCTTCGCCGGCCCCTGTGTTTCCGGCGTTTCCCGTGCTTTTCGGGGTGGCGGGGTTCTGCTCGCTGCTCACCCCAGAAGGGTAGCCGCCACTCCCCGGCCCGCCCCTGTCCCCCTCCGGCCCAGGACGCCCTCTCGTGTCACGGTTCACGCCGTGGGGTCCCGGCCGATCCCCGTTCGGCCTTGTGCCTCGGTACCACCCAGTAGGTACGCTGCCATCCATGCGTGCACTTCTCGTGGTCAATCCGGCAGCAACCACTACGAGTGCACGGACGCGTGACGTCCTCATCCACGCGCTCGCCAGTGAGATGAAGCTGGAGGCGGTCACCACCGAGTACCGCGGGCACGCCCGGGACCTGGGGCGGCAGGCGGCGCAGAGCGAGGACATAGACATGGTCGTCGCCCTGGGCGGCGACGGCACCATCAACGAAGTGGTGAACGGCCTGCTGCACGCCGGCCCCGACCCCGAGAACCTGCCCGGCATCGCCGTGGTCCCCGGCGGCTCCACCAATGTCTTCGCCCGCGCCCTGGGCCTGCCCAACGATCCCGTCGAGGCGACCGGCGCCCTGCTGGACGCCCTGCGCGAGGGACGGGAGCGCACGGTGGGACTGGGGCTGACCTCCGGTACGCCGGGCACGGAGGACGAGGCGGTGCCGGCGCGCTGGTTCACCTTCAACGCGGGGCTCGGCTTCGACGCCGGCGTCGTCGGCCGGGTCGAACAGCAGCGCGAGCGCGGCCGGAGATCCACCCACGCGCTCTACGTCCGCCAGGCCGTGCGCCAGCTCCTCGGTGAGCCGCAGCGCCGGCACGGTTCGATCACACTGGAGCGGCCGGGCGCGGACCCGGTGACCGATCTGGTGCTGTCCATCGTCTGCAACACCGCTCCGTGGACCTATCTGGGCAATCGCCCGGTGTACGCCTCACCTAAGGCCTCGTTCGATACCGGGCTCGACGTACTCGGTCTCAGCCGGCTGTCCACAGCCTCCGTTGTCCGGTATGGGACCCAGTTGCTCACTTCGTCCCCCGAGCGGGGACCTCATGGCAAGCGCGCCGTGTCCTTGCACGATCTGGACCAGTTCACCTTGCATTCGAAGGTCCCGCTGCCCCTCCAGATGGACGGTGACCACCTGGGGCTGCGAACCAGCGTGACGTTCACAGGCGTACGCCGTGCACTGCGTGTGATTGTGTGAGCAGAAAGGGCTGAAGTCCTTTCACTCGAACGTTTAGACCAGGGTCCACCCCATGGAAGTACGGCTGTGACCTAGTCGACACCGAGGAATCAAAAAAAACTTTCCGGAAGGGGTTGTATCCGCCGCCGAGGTTTGCGAGTCTCTATCTGGCGATCGGGACGGCCCGCAGGACCAGCCTCCACTGATCACCAGAACCCCTCTTCAATCCACAGGACCGCGCCAGGGAACCTGGCTGGTGGCCCTTCACTTGTTGAGGGATTCGTGAAAGCGTTCACATTCACAAGCAACTTGCATGTAATACCAAGGAGAGGTAGCAGCCATGGACTGGCGTCACAACGCCGTTTGCCGCGAGGAAGACCCCGAGCTCTTCTTCCCTATCGGCAACACCGGTCCTGCGCTGCTGCAGATCGAGGAAGCCAAGGCCGTCTGCCGTCGCTGCCCCGTTATGGATCAGTGTCTGCAGTGGGCGCTCGAGTCCGGCCAGGACTCCGGCGTCTGGGGTGGCCTCAGCGAGGACGAGCGCCGCGCAATGAAGCGCCGCGCCGCCCGCAACCGGGCCCGTCAGGCCTCCGCCTGACAACACCCGCCCCATAAGCCTGACGCTTGGCGGCGCGTACAGCGAGTACGCATCTCCCGCCCCGAGCCGCAGCGCGCAGTACCCCGATGCCCAGCTCACGCTGGCAACGAGCATTTGAGCCCCGGACCCCTGAACGGTCCGGGGCTTCTTGCTGTCCCCGCCGATGCGAGCTACTTCTGTGCCCGCACCGGGATGTCCAGGATCACCTGTGTGCCGCGCTCGGGCGCCGGGACCATGTCGAACGATCCTCCCAACTCGCCCTCCACCAGCGTCCGTACGATCTGGAGGCCGAGGTTGCCCGAGGTGTGCGGGTCGAATCCGTCGGGCAGGCCGACGCCGTCGTCCTGGACGGTGACCAGCAGGCGGCCCTCCTTGGTGGTGCCGCCGCGGACCGCCGAGACCTCGACCGTGCCGATGTCGCCCTCGCGGAATCCGTGTTCGAGCGCGTTCTGCAGGATTTCGGTGAGCACCATGGACAGCGGGGTGGCGACCTCCGCGTCCAGGATGCCGAAGCGTCCGGTGCGCCGGCCGACCACCTTGCCCGGCGAGATCTCCGCGACCATCGCCAGGACCCGGTCGGCGATCTCGTCGAACTCCACCCGCTCGTCCAGATTCTGGGACAGCGTCTCATGGACGATGGCGATCGAGCCGACGCGCCGGACCGCCTCCTCCAGGGCCTCCCTGCCCCGCTCGGACTCGATCCGGCGGGCCTGGAGCCGCAACAGGGCCGCCACGGTCTGGAGGTTGTTCTTCACCCGGTGGTGGATCTCCCGGATGGTCGCGTCCTTGGTGATCAACTCACGCTCGCGGCGTCGCAGTTCGGTGACGTCCCGGAGCAGGACGAGGGAACCGATGCGGGTGCCCTTGGGCTTGAGCGGGATCGCCCGGAACTGGATGACGCCGTCGCGCGCCTCCACCTCGAACTCCCGGGGTGCCCAGCCGCTGGCGACCTTGGCGAGCGCCTCGTCCACCGGACCCCGGGTGGGGGCGAGTTCGGCGGTGGTCAGCCCGAGGTTGTGGCCGACCAGGTCGGAGGCGAGGCCCATGCGGTGATAGGCGGAGAGCGCGTTCGGGGAGGCGTACTGGACGACCCCGTCGGCGTCCAGGCGGATCAGGCCGTCGCCGACGCGCGGGGCGGCGTCCATGTCCATCTGCTGGTCGGGGAACGGGAAGGAGCCGGCCGCGATCATCTGCGCGAGGTCGGAGGCGCTCTGGAGGTAGGTCAGCTCCAGGCGGCTCGGGGTGCGCACGGTGAGCAGATTGGTGTTGCGGGCGATGACGCCGAGGACACGGCCCTCACGCCGTACGGGGATCGACTCGACCCGGACGGGGACCTCCTCGCGCCACTCCGGGTCGCCCTCGCGCACGATCCGGCCCTCGTCGAGGGCGGCGTCCAGCAGGGGACGGCGGCCGCGCGGGACCAGGTGGCCGACCATGTCGTCCTGGTAGGAGGTGGGCCCGGTGTTGGGGCGCATCTGGGCGACGGAGACGTAACGGGTGCCGTCGCGGGTGGGGACCCACAGGACCAGGTCGGCGAAGGAGAGGTCGGAGAGCAACTGCCACTCCGAGACCAGCAGGTGCAGCCACTCGAGGTCGGAGTCCCCGAGTGCGGTGTGCTGGCGTACGAGTTCGTTCATGGAGGGCACGTCTGCGAGCGTACCTGGGGGTATGTGCGGGGCCTAAAACGGGCGGAGACACCCGCCCGGAGACACCCGCGGGCCGCGGCGCCTGAGAGGGACCCTCAGCCCTCCCGGCACCGCAGCCCGGAGCAATATCGGCCACGGGGTGTGCGGTCCCGTCGGCCGAGGTGAGGATCCGGGGCAGTCAGGGCAGAGAGCTCCGGGTCCTCGGTCCGCCTTCCTGTGCGGGGAAGGCGGAAGTCTGCTGCATACCCCAGCATTGTGGACTAGACCAGTTTGGGTTGTCCATGTGCGGGAGCTTGTGCGTTTTTGCCGGGGCAGGTATTCGGAGGCCCCAGCATTCACAACGCAGCCTAGCCCGCGTGGGTTCCCGCGCGGGGCCAGACGGCCATGGCAATTTCCGCGACGCCCTCCAGTTCCTCCCGGCTCGCCCCGTCCCGCGCCTGTTGCGACATCCCCTGGAAGACGGCGGCGGCATGGCGGGCGAGTGCGACGGCGTCGGTGTCCGGCGGCAGTTCGCCGACGGCGACGTCCGCGCGGACGCGGCTCTCGATGGCGGAGATGTTCGCGTTGCGCTGCCGGCGCAGGGCGTCCTCCACCTCGGGGGTCGTGCAGTTGGTGGCCGCGTGGATCACCAGGCAGCCGTACGGATGGCCGGGGTCGGTGAACTCCGCGGCGGCCTCGCGCAGCAGTCGCCCGACCGCGGCACGAGCGGTCGGACCCTCCTCCAGGGCCCGCCCCGAGAACGAGCCGTACGTCCCGCCGTAGACCCGCACGGCCTCCTCGAACAGCGAGCGCTTGTCACCGAAGGCGGCGTACAGACTCGGGGCTCCGATGCCCATGACCCGGGTGAGGTCGGAGACCGAGGTGGCCTCGTAGCCGTGCTCCCAGAACGCCATGACCGCCTTCTCCAGCGCGGTCGCACGATCGAAGGAACGGGGGCGGCCACGGGATTTGCCCCCTGACCCCACCTGCGGTTGAGCCTTCTGCTGGTTCACCATGGAGTGCATTTTATAGCGCCCGCTAGAGAAATGTCGGCGGCCTGCTGTACGGTCTTTTCTGTAGCGACCGCTACGGAATTGCGGAAGGGGTGTGGCATGGGTGTGCTCACGGGTCGGACGGCGCTCGTCACCGGGGCCGGCAGGGGGATCGGGCGTGGGATCGCCGAGCGGCTGGCCCGCGACGGGGCGCGGGTGGCGGTGCACTACGGCAGCCGGGATACGACGGCGAAGGAGACCGTTGCGGCGATCGAGGAGGCGGGCGGTTCCGCGTTCGCGATCCGGGCGCGGCTCGGGGTGCCGGGTGACGCGGAGGCCCTGTGGCGGGAGTTCGACCGGCACGCGGACGGCCTGGACATCCTGGTGAACAACGCGGGGATCGGGACGTCCCGGCCGTTCGGCGAGATCGGCGAGGAGGAGTACGGCCGGCTCTTCGCGGTGAACGTGAAGGCCCCCCACTTCATCACCCAGCTCGGGGCGGAGCGGCTGCGGGACGGCGGACGGATCGTCAACATATCCTCCGGTCTCGCCCGCACCGCGGCGATGCCGCAGCTCATGGCCTACGCGATGACGAAGGGCGCGCTCGACGTCTTCACCCGGGACCTGGCGAAGGTGCTCGGCCCCCGGGGAATCACCGTGAACTCCGTCGCGCCAGGCATCGTCGACACCGACGTCAACGCCGACTGGCTGCGCGCGAGCGAGGAGGCGTGGCGGGGAGCCGCCGCCTACTCGGCGCTCGGGCGCGTGGGCACCCCCGCGGACATCGGCGACGTGGTGGCGTTCCTCGCCTCACCGGACGGACGATGGGTGACGGGGCACTGGCTGGACGCGACGGGGGGTTCGCTGACCTGAGTCGACGAAAAGGGAGCATTTCCCCCTCGGGTTCGCTTCTCCCACCTGGGCCGGCCGGGCCACCTCTGTTAGATTGGTCTAAACCACATAGCCCTTCCGGGCCCCACTCGAGCCCCTCATCAGAACGGCAGGCCAGCGTGGAAGTTGTCATCGTTGCGGACGCCAGGTCGGGCGGCGAGCTGATCGCCCGGGCCATCGCCCAGCTCCTGCGGCGCAAGGCCGACGCCCTGCTCGGCGTGGCCACGGGTTCCACCCCGCTGCCGGTCTACCAGGCGTTGACGGCCCAGGTGCGCTCCGGTGCCGTGGACACCTCACGGGCGCGGATCGCCCAGCTCGACGAGTACGTGGGCCTCGACGCCGAGCACCCCGAGTCCTACCGCTCGGTGCTGCGCCGGGAGGTGCTGGAGCCGCTCGGCATCGGCATGGACGCCTTCCTGGGGCCGGACGGCACCGCCGAGGACGTCCAGGCCGCCTGCGAGGCCTACGACCGGGCGCTGGCCTCGGCCGGCGGCGTCGACCTCCAGCTGCTGGGGATCGGGACCGACGGGCACATCGGGTTCAACGAGCCCTGCTCCTCGCTCGCCTCCCGGACGAGGATCAAGACGCTCACCGAGCAGACCCGGATCGACAACGCGCGGTTCTTCGACGGGGACATCGAACAGGTCCCGCACCACGTGATCACGCAGGGCATCGGCACCATTCTGGAGGCGCGGCACCTGGTGCTGCTCGCCACGGGCGAGGGCAAGGCGGACGCGGTCGCCGCGACCGTCGAGGGACCGGTGGCGGCGATCTGCCCCGCCTCGGCGCTCCAGCTGCATCCGCACGCGACCGTCGTGGTCGACGAGGGTGCCGCCTCCAAGCTCAAGCTCGCGGACTACTTCCGGCACACCTACGCCAACAAGCCGGAGTGGCAGGGGATCTGAGCACGTCCCCCACCACGCCCGCTACGACGCGAAGGGCGCCGGTCCCTTCGAGGGAGCCGGCGCCCTTCGCGTCGTAGGAGCCTCTACGCGCCGGCGATGACCTCTGCCGCCGCTCGTCCGCAGACGCGGGCCGCGCCGTGGGTGGCGAGGTGGAGGGCGCCGCGGGGCGGGGCCTGCGGGACGCCCATCTCGACGACGACCGTGTCGGGGCGGGCGGCGAGGAGGGTGTCCAGGGCCGCCGTCATCCACGGGTGGCGGTGCTCGTCGCGGACCACGGCCACGATCCGCCGCTCCCCCGCCGCGATCAGGGCAGCTCGTCCCGCGTCCTCGCCGGCGAAGCTGCCCGTCTCGGTGCCGGGCAGCAGCCGGGCCAGTTCCGCGGCCACACCCCAGGGGGTCTCGTCGCCGACGGCGATGTTGGCGACCGGGGTGAGGGCGGCGACGTACGGGGCGTCGGTGAGCGGGGTGAAGGGGGCGTCCGCGGTGCGGCGCAGCGCGCGGCGGGCGGCGACGAGGCCGACGTCGGTGGGCGCGCCGGTCCGGTCGGCGCAGGCCGCTGCCGAGGCCGTCCAGCGGGCCAGGGCGCGGACCCGCTGCGCCGCGTCGGCGAGGCGTTCCTCCGGGAGGTCACCGGCCCGGACCGCGGCGACCAGGGCGTCGCGCAGGCGCCGTACCGTCTCGTCGTCGGCGAGGCCGCCGCCCACGCAGATGGCGTCGGCGCCGGCCGCGATGGCGAGGACGCTGCCGTGCTCGATGCCGTAGGTGCCGGCGATCGCCTGCATCTCCATGCCGTCGGTGACGATCAGGCCGTCGTAGCCGAGTTCACCGCGCAGGAGGTCCGTCAGGATGCGGCGGGACAAGGTCGCCGGGTGCTCCGGGTCCAGGGCGGGGACCAGGATGTGGGCGCTCATCACGGCCCGGCTGCCAGCGGCGATGGCCGCGCGGAACGGGGCCAGTTCGCGCTCGGCCAGCACGGCGGGGTCCACGGCGATGCGGGGCAGGGCGAGGTGGGAGTCGACGGCCGTGTCGCCGTGGCCCGGGAAGTGCTTGGTGCAGGCGGCCACGCCCGCTGCCTGGAGGCCGCCGACATAGGCCGCGGTGTGCCGGGCGACCAGGTCGGGGTCGGCGCCGAAGGAGCGTACGCCGATGACCGGGTTGCCCGGGTTGGAGTTCACGTCGGCCGAGGGGGCCCAGTTGAAGTCGACGCCGCAGGCCGCCAGGCGGCGGCCCAGTTCGAAGGCGACCTGCCTGGTGAGGTCGGTGTCGTCGACCGCGCCGAGGGCGTGGTTGCCGGGGAAGCTGGAGCCGTTGCGCACCTCCAGGCGGGTGACGTCGCCGCCCTCCTCGTCGATCGCGACGAGCACGTCGTCACGCTCGGTGCGCAACTGGGTTGTGAGCGCGGCGAGTTGCTCGGGGGAGGCGATGTTGCGGCCGAACAGTCCGACCGAGGCCAGGCCTTCGCCGAGCCGGCGCAGCAGCCAGTCGGGGGCGCTGGTGCCGGCGAAGCCGGGCTGGAGGACCGTCAGGGCGTCACGCGTCAGAGTGTCGGTGCCGCTGGCGAGTGTCGTCATCGGGGGCGTTATCCCTTCACGGCGCCCGCGGTGAGACCCGCGGCCATCTTGCGCTGGACGAGGAGGAACAGCACGACGATCGGGACGGCCATCAGGGTGGCGCCGGCCATCATCGGGGCGTACTCGGTGCCGTGCTTGGTGGTGAAGTTGCCGAGCCAGACGGTCGCGGTCTGGTTCTTCTGGCTGAGCAGCATGAGGGCGTAGAGGTACTCGTTCCAGGCCTGGATGAAGCCGTAGACCGAGGTGGCGACCATGCCGGGGGCGAGCAGTGGGAAGACGACGCGCATGAAGGCGCCTGTGCGGGAGCAGCCGTCGACCATCGCGGCCTCCTCCAGCTCCTTCGGGATGTTGACGATGAAGCCGCGCAGGGTCCACACCGTGAAGGGCAGGATGAAGGTCAGGTAGGTGATGATCAGGCCGGTCAGGCGGTCGTACTGGCCCAGGTCGTTCAGGAGCAGGAAGACCGGGATGATCATGGCGACCAGCGGGACCATCTGGACGGCGAGGATGCCGACGATCACGATCTTGCGGCCGCGGAAGGCGAACCGGGAGATGGCGAGCGCGGCCAGCATGCCGACGACGATGCCGATCAGGACGACCGCGAGCGAGACGAGAAGGCTGCGGGCGACCGGTCCCCAGAAGTCGGCGATGTCCATCGCGCGGCCGAAGTTGGAGAAGGTCAGCGCGGTGGGCAGCAGGCTCGGGTCCGGGTCGATGGCGTCCTTCGCCGGTTTGAACGCCGTGTTGAGCATCCAGTAGACGGGGAAGCCGATGACGACGAACACGAGGAGGCCGAGGAGGTTCCATCCGAGCTTGGGCTTCCGGCGGCCCGAGCCGCTGCCGGAGCCGCTCCTGGCCGGTGCGACGGCGCTTTCGCCGGAGCCGCTCCTCGCCGTGGCGATGGCACTCATTCGACCTCTCCGATCTTCAGCATCTGGCGCATGTACACGGCGACCACACCGAGCAGCAGCAGCACGGTGATCAGGGCGATCGCCGAGCCCTGGCCGTAGTCGTTGACGACGAATGCGCGGTCGTAGGAGTACGTCGTCAGCAGCTGGAACTCGGCTTCGGGGTGGCCGCCCCGCATCACGAAGACCTGCGGGAAGACGCCCATGTCCCAGATGACCGACAGGGTCGTGAGCATCACGATGATCGGCTTGAGGATGGGCAGGGTGACGTACCGGAAGACGCCCCAGGAGCCGGCGCCGTCGAGGCGGGCGGCCTCCTCCAGTTCCTTGGGGACCTGCGTGAGACCGGCGCTGAGGGTGATCACGACGAACGGGACGGCTCCCCAGATCACCAGCAGCATGATCACGGCCAGACCCTGCGGCCCGCTCGCGAACCAGTTGTGGCCGATCATGTCGACGCCGGGCAGCCTGCTCAGGACCGCGTTGAGGATGCCGTAGTCAGCGTCGAACAGCCACTTGAAGACCGTGGTGGCCACGATGATCGGCATGCCCCAGCTGGCCACCAGCGCGATGTTGATGAGCGTCTTCACCCAGCCGGAGACCCGCTGGAGCAGCAGCGCGATCAGCATGCCGAGGACCATCGTGAAGATCACGCAGCCGGCCGCGAAGACGATCGTGCGCACGACGACCGACCAGAACTCGCTGTCGCTCAGGACGTTGGTGAAGTTGTCGAACCCGACCGACTCGGCCGGCTGGAAGCCCCACAGCTGGGACTGGCCGAACTTCTGGAAGGAGAGGGTGACCAGGCGGACGAGCGGATAGCCCATCACGAGCACGAGGATCAGCAGGCAGGGCGCGAGCAGCAGCCAGGGGGTGCCGGCTCCGGCGGAGGCCGCCTTGGGGCGGGGCCGCCGTGGCGCGGACGGCGGTGGCGGTGCCGGCCGCGGCGGCGGCACCTTGGCAGGGGTGGTCGTGTCTGCGGCACTCATCGCGCGCTCCTCAGCGGTCCCTCAGGTCGTACGAAGGCGAAGCCCCGTGGAGTACGGAGGCGGGGCCCTCTCGGTCGTACGGACGGCGGGGCTCCGCCGCAGCGGAGCCCCGTCTCGCGTCACTACTTGGTGTTGATGACCTTGTCGATCTTGGCGTCCGCCTCCTTGGCGGCCTCCTCGACGGTCTTCTTGCCGGTGCCGATGGACTGGAGCATGGTCTGCAGGACCTGGGCCTTCTCGACCTGGCCCCAGCCGGGCGCCATCGGGACGAACCAGTTGGACTCGGCCGCGGTGGCCGGGACGACCGTCTTGGGGTCGTTCTTCAGGGTCGCGAGGTCGGTCTTGTTGTTGGGCAGGTTGCCCTTGGCCATCAGGCCCTTCTGGCCGGCCGGACCGGTGAACGCGTTGATCCACTCGGCGGCGAGTTCCTGTGCGTCCGACTTGACCGGGACGGCGAGGTCGGAGCCGCCCAGGAAGACCGGGAGGTTCTTGCCGGACGGGCCGGGCATCACGAAGTTCTCGAGGTTGCCCTTGAGCTTGCCGCTCTTGTCGTTCTCGGGGGCCTCGGCGGTCGCGCCCTCCCAGGCCGCGCCGAAGATCATGCCGGACTTGCCCTGGCCGTAGACGATGTAACGGTCGGACTCGTCCTTGGTCTTGTCGCCGTGCATGTACGTGTCGACGACGTTCTTGTATTCACCCAGGCCCTTGAGGGACTCCGGGGAGGAGAGGTTGCCCTTCCACTGGCCGCCCTCCTCCTTCGCGATGGAGCCGCCGGCGTCGTAGACGAAGGACATGGCCGCGTACCAGTCACGGGTGGGCTGGTACCAGGAGCTGAACTTGTCGCCCTCCTTCTTCTGGACCTTGTCCAGGGCGGCGGTCAGCTCCGCGTAGGTCTTGGGGGCCGCCTTGACTCCGGCGGAGGCGAAGAGGTCCTTGCGCCAGTTGCCGACGCGGCCACCCGCGTAGTACGGCACGCCGTAGGTCTTGTCCTCGTACGTCACCGAGGCCTTGAGGCCGTCCAGCCAGGCGGAGGAGTTGTCGAACTTGCCGGCGTCGAGGGGGGCGAAGGCGCCCTTGACCATGTAGCCGAGCATCTCGGTGTTGCCCATCTCGACCACGTCGGGCACCTTGTCGGTGGCGAGAACCGCGTCGAGCTTGGCGTTCTTGTCGGGCCAGCCGTAGTACTCGTGGTTGATCTTCACGCCGGGGTGCTTCTTCTGCACCGCCGCGTCGGCGGCCTTGACCAGCTCGGGCCAGTTGTTCTGGGCGTCGACGGTCAGCCAGACCGTCAGTTCCTTGGCGTCGGTGCCCTTGTCCGAGCCACCGCTGTCCTTGTCGTCCCCGCACGCCGCGATGGAGACCATCATGCCCGCGATACCGATCGCGGCTATCAGCTTGCGCTTCACGCCAACCCTCCTCAGGGATGCCACAAACCCCCCTGCCTCCCCGCCGCGGTCGAGCGTCAACGCGTACCGTCCGTGGGACCAGGACCTGGACCAATGGTGTAGACCAGTAAGCCGGAGCTTGGCTCAGACCAATTGGGCTGTCAAGGGTGTTCAACCTGGGTTGAGTCGTCCGTTACGGGACCGCGATATGCAGGGACTTTTCAATTCAAGGGCGGCGCATCGCCCCCTTTCGGGGGACTGGACCAATCGGCCCCGCGCGACCTGCTGGACTAGACCAACAGGGTCCCCAGGGGTATACAGAAGAGATCACGGAGCTCGCGAGGTCACCGCACTGGACACCCCGCCGGCAAACCCGTGCCACGATGTGAGCCGCGGCCGACGGGTTTGTCGGCCGCTTCGGCACCCGGAGCCGGGAAGGCAGGACATGAGCACCGACGTCAGCAGTGCGGAGAACGAGGGTGGGGCGACCGTCCGTACCGCGCGCGTGCCCAAGTACTACCGGCTGAAGAAGCATCTCCTCGACATGACGGAGACGCAGTCGCCCGGCACCCCGGTGCCGCCCGAGCGCACACTGGCGGCCGAATTCGACACCTCGCGCACCACCGTGCGCCAGGCGCTCCAGGAGCTGGTCGTCGAGGGCCGGCTGGAGCGCATCCAGGGCAAGGGCACCTTCGTGGCCAAGCCGAAGGTGTCCCAGTCGCTCCAACTCACCTCGTACACCGAGGACATGCGCGCCCAGGGTCTCGAACCCACCTCGCAGCTGCTGGACATCGGCTACATCACGGCCGACGACCGCCTCGCCGAGCTGCTCGACATCACCACGGGCGGCCGTGTGCTGCGCATCGAGCGGCTGCGCATGGCCAACGGCGAACCGATGGCCATCGAGACCACCCACCTCTCGGCCAAGCGATTCCCGGCCCTGCGCAGGTCTCTGGTGAAGTACACGTCCCTCTACACGGCGCTCGCCGAGGTCTACGGCGTCCACCTCGCCGAGGCCGAGGAGACCATCGAGACCTCCCTGGCCACCCCGCGCGAGGCGGGCCTGCTCGGCACGGACGTCGGTCTGCCGATGCTGATGCTGTCCCGCCACTCCGTGGACAGGGAGGGCCTGCCGGTGGAGTGGGTGCGCTCGGTGTACCGGGGGGACCGGTACAAGTTCGTGGCGCGACTCAAGCGGCCTGTGGACTAGCGGTCTGTGGGCCAGCGGCCGGTGGACCAGCGGCCGGTGGACTGGACGAGCGGTGGACTGGACGGGCGGTTCGGCGGGACGGCTGGGAGTCCGGGGTGATCCCCCGGGACAGCACAGCGTGGAGTATCGGGACCGATATGCGGACGAGGTCTTCCGCTTGGCTTTATCCGTCACCTACATTTCGTGCGCGTTGCACATGATCTGCTAGGGGACGGAGCCGCCCGATGTCAGAAGCCCCAGAAGTGAACAGAGGGCCGGTGGTCACGCCTTTGCGCGTCGCCATCGTCCTCTGTCTGTTCGCACCCTTCGTGGCGATGCTGTGGGTCGGCTCGTATGCGAAGACCGACCCCACGTTCATCGGCATCCCCTTCTTCTACTGGTACCAGATGCTGTGGGTGCTGCTCTCCACCCTGCTCACGGTGACCGCGTACAAGCTGTGGCAGTTCGACCAGCGCGGCCGCAGGAACCAGGGCGGAGGTGCGGCGAAGTGAACGACGGCGTGAACGGCGTGGCACTCGCCGTCTTCATCTTCTTCTTCCTGGCCGTCACCGTCATGGGTTTCCTGGCGGCCCGCTGGCGCAGGGCCGACGACGAGCACAGCCTCGACGAATGGGGCTTGGGCGGCCGGTCCTTCGGTACCTGGGTCACCTGGTTCCTGCTCGGCGGCGACCTGTACACGGCCTATACGTTCGTGGCGGTCCCGGCGGCGATCTACGCGGCCGGCGCGGCGGGCTTCTTCGCGGTGCCGTACACGATCCTCGTCTACCCGCTGATCTTCACGTTCCTGCCGCGCCTGTGGTCGGTCTCGCACAAGCACGGGTACGTGACGACCTCGGACTTCGTGCGCGGCCGGTTCGGCTCCAAGGGGCTGTCCCTGGCCGTGGCCGTCACGGGCATCCTGGCCACCATGCCGTACATCGCGCTCCAACTGGTCGGCATCCAGGCCGTACTGGACGTGATGGGCGTCGGCGGCGGCGAGGACACCAACTGGTTCGTCAAGGACCTGCCGCTGCTGATCGCCTTCGGCGTGCTCGCGGCGTACACCTACTCCTCGGGCCTGCGGGCTCCCGCGCTGATCGCGTTCGTGAAGGACACGCTGATCTACATCGTCATCGCGGTGGCGATCATCTACATCCCGATCAAGCTGGGCGGGTTCGACGACATCTTCGCCAAGGCGAGCGACGCCTTCGCGCAGCCCAACCCGGCGACGGGCGCGCCGCGCGGTGCGCTGGTGCCGGGCGACGCGGGCCAGTGGACGTACGCGACGCTGGCGTTGGGCTCCGCGCTGGCGCTGTTCATGTACCCGCACTCGATCACCGCGACGCTGTCCTCGCGCAGCCGTGAGGTGATCCGCCGCAACACCACCATCCTGCCGCTGTACTCGCTCATGCTGGGTCTGCTCGCCCTGCTGGGCTTCATGGCGATCGCGGCCGGGGTGAAGGTCAAGAACGGGCAGCTGGCGATCCCGCAGTTGTTCGAGGACATGTTCCCGGACTGGTTCGCGGGCGTGGCGTTCGCGGCGATCGGCATCGGCGCGCTGGTGCCGGCGGCGATCATGTCCATCGCGGCGGCGAACCTCTTCACCCGCAACATCTACAAGGACTTCATCAAGCCGGACGCCACACCCAGGGAGGAGACCCGTGTCTCCAAGCTGGTCTCGCTCCTGGTGAAGGTGGGCGCGCTGGTCTTCGTCCTCACCATGGACAAGACGGTCGCCATCAACTTCCAGCTCCTGGGCGGCATCTGGATCCTGCAGACCTTCCCGGCCCTGGTCGGCGGCCTGTTCACCCGATGGTTCCACCGCTGGGCGCTGCTGGCCGGCTGGGCGGTCGGCATGGTCTACGGCACGGTCGCGGCGTACGGCGTCGCCTCCCCCTCCCAGAAGCACTTCGGCGGTTCGTCGAAGGAGATCCCCGGAATCGGTGAGATCGGCTACATCGGCCTCACGGCGTTCGTGCTGAACGTGGTGGTGACGGTGGTGCTCACCTTCGTCTTGAAGGCGCTGAAGGCCCCGGAGGGCGTCGACGAGACGTCCCCTTCGGACTACACGGCGGACGCCGGGGACCCGGGCGTCAAGGCGGAGCTGCCCCCGGCCACGGCGGGGGCAGGGCACTAGCGGGAGGGAGCACCCCTCGTACGCATCCCGCAGCGGGCCGCCGAAGGCAAGTCGCCTCGGCGGCCCGTTGTCGTACGGTGCGCTCCCGCCGAAGCGCACCTATGAGTTGACGCTGCGAAGCCAGCCCGACACAACATCTGGGGGTCGCACGGCGGCCCGGCACAAGATGTATGCTCATGCTCGCTGTCGCCGCAGGGGAATCCGGTGCGAATCCGGAACTGTCCCGCAACGGTGTACTTGCGTGCGTACCTCTGCATTTGCGCACGCATGGTCAGTCCGAGCACCTGCCGGCAGCGCACCCGGTCCGTCCGGCTCGGGTGCCCTGACGTCCGGGCCTCGCGGAATGGGCCGGTGGACGCGACGCGCCCCCGCGCTCGTGTGCTGCCCCCTGCCCTGCGCAAGGCCCTCGCCGAGCGAGGGAGAGCCCCACGTGACCATCGCGCCAGCCGAACCGGTTTCAGCAGCCCTGGAGACCGACGGTCCCGGAGCCTCATTGCTGCGGACGCTGACCGAGCTGACCGCCGACCTTCCCGACGCCGACCCCGGCCGGGTCGCCGCCGCCGCACTGCGGGGCCGGTCCGCGCGGGCGGACGAGCCGGAGCTGCGCGAGCTGGCCACGGAGGCGGCCGCCGGTCTGATCTCCGAGGATCCCGCCTACTCCCGGCTGGCCGCCCGGCTGCTGACGATCGGCATCCGCGCCGAGGCCGCCTCGCAGGGCGTCACCTCCTTCACCGAGTCCGTGGCCGTCGGCCACCGCGAGGGCCTGATCGCCGACCGCACCGCCGAGTTCGTCCGGCTGCACGCGGCCCGGCTCGACGCGCTGGTGGACACGGGCGCCGACGACCGCTTCGGCTACTTCGGCCTGCGCACCCTGTACGGCCGCTACCTGCTGCGCCACCCGATCACCCGCAAGGTGGTCGAGACGCCCCAGTACTTCCTGCTGCGGGTGGCGAGCGGCCTGGCCGAGGACGACACGGCGAGGTCCGTCGACGAGGTCTCCGCGCTCTACACGCTGATGAGCCGCCTGGACTATCTGCCGTCCTCCCCCACCCTGTTCAACTCCGGCACCCGGCACCCCCAGATGTCGTCCTGCTACCTCCTCGACTCCCCGCTGGACGAGCTGGACTCCATCTACGACCGCTACCACCAGGTCGCCCGCCTCTCCAAGCACGCCGGCGGCATCGGTCTGTCGTACAGCCGCGTCCGTTCCCGCGGGTCGCTCATCCGCGGCACCAACGGGCACTCCAACGGCATCGTGCCGTTCCTGAAGACCCTGGACGCCTCGGTCGCCGCCGTGAACCAGGGCGGCCGGCGCAAGGGCGCCGCCGCGGTCTACCTGGAGACCTGGCACTCCGACATCGAGGAGTTCCTGGAGCTGCGCGACAACACCGGTGAGGACGCCCGCCGTACGCACAACCTCAACCTCGCGCACTGGATCCCCGACGAGTTCATGCGCCGGGTCGACGCCGACGGTCAGTGGTCCCTGTTCTCCCCGGCCGACGTGCCCGAGCTGGTCGACCTGTGGGGCGCGGAGTTCGACGCGGCCTACCGCGCGGCGGAGGCCCGGGGGCTGTCGCGGAAGACCATCCCTGCACGTGACCTGTACGGCCGCATGATGCGCACCCTCGCGCAGACCGGCAACGGCTGGATGACGTTCAAGGACGCCGCCAACCGCACCGCCAACCAGACCGCCGAGCCGGGTCATGTCGTCCACTCCTCGAACCTGTGCACGGAGATCCTGGAGGTCACCGACGACGGGGAGACGGCGGTCTGCAACCTGGGCTCGGTGAACCTGGGCGCGTTCGTGGTCGGCCACGACCTCGACTGGGAGCGGCTGGACGAGACCGTCCGCACCGCCGTCACCTTCCTGGACCGCGTCGTCGACATCAACTTCTATCCGACCGAGCAGGCGGGCCGCTCCAACTCCCGCTGGCGTCCGGTCGGTCTGGGCGCGATGGGCCTCCAGGACGTCTTCTTCAAGCTGCGGCTGCCCTTCGACTCGCCCGAGGCCAGGGCCCTCTCCACCCGGATCGCCGAGCGCATCATGCTCGCCGCGTACGAGGCCTCCGCCGACCTCGCCGAGCGCAACGGCCCGCTGCCCGCCTGGGAGAAGACCCGCACCGCGCGGGGAGTGCTGCACCCCGACCACTACGGCGTCGAGTTCAGCTGGCCGGAGCGCTGGGCGGCGCTGCGGGAGCGGATCGCGGTGACCGGCATGCGCAACTCGCTGCTCCTGGCCATCGCTCCGACCGCCACCATCGCCTCGATCGCCGGTGTGTACGAGTGCATCGAGCCGCAGGTCTCCAACCTGTTCAAGCGCGAGACGCTGTCCGGCGAGTTCCTCCAGGTCAACTCCTACCTGGTGCGGGAGCTCAAGGAGCTGGGTGTCTGGGACGCCCGCACCCGCGAGGCGCTGCGCGAGGCGAGCGGCTCGGTCCAGGGGTTCACCTGGATCCCCGAGGACGTGCGGGCCTTGTACCGCACGGCGTGGGAGATCCCGCAGCGCGGTCTGATCGACATGGCCGCCGCGCGCACCCCGTACCTGGACCAGGCGCAGTCCCTGAACCTGTTCCTCGAGACGCCGACCATCGGCAAGCTCTCCTCGATGTACGCGTACGCCTGGAAGTCGGGGCTGAAGACGACGTACTACCTGCGCTCGCGCCCGGCGACCCGCATCGCCCGCGCCGCCCAGGCGCAGGCCCCCATCCCCGTGCAGCAGCCGGCCCCCGAAGAGGCCGTCGCCTGCTCCCTTGAGAACCCCGAGTCCTGCGAGGCCTGCCAGTAATGCGAGACAACCAGAAGAACCTGCTCGACCCGGGCTTCGAACTGACCCTGCGTCCCATGCGCTACCCCGACTTCTACGAGCGCTACCGGGACGCCATCAAGAACACCTGGACCGTCGAGGAGGTCGACCTCCACTCGGACGTCACCGACCTCGCGAAGCTGACGCCCGCCGAGCAGCACCTGATCGGCCGGCTGGTCGCGTTCTTCGCGACGGGCGACTCGATCGTCTCGAACAACCTGGTGCTCACGCTCTACAAGCACATCAACTCCCCCGAGGCACGGCTCTACCTGAGCCGGCAGCTGTTCGAGGAGGCCGTGCACGTCCAGTTCTACCTGACCCTGCTGGACACCTACCTCCCCGACCCGGAGGACCGCGCCGCCGCCTTCGACGCGGTCGAGAGCATCCCCTCCATCCGCGAGAAGGCCGAGTTCTGCTTCCGCTGGATGGACTCGGTGGAGAAGCTGGACCGGCTGGAGTCGGTGTCCGACCGCCGCCGTTTCCTGCTCAACCTGATCTGCTTCGCCGCGTGCATCGAGGGCCTGTTCTTCTACGGCGCCTTCGCCTACGTCTACTGGTTCCGCAGCCGGGGTCTGCTGCACGGCCTCGCCACCGGCACCAACTGGGTGTTCCGTGACGAGACCATGCACATGTCCTTCGCGTTCGAGGTCGTCGACACCGTCCGCAAGGAGGAGCCGGAGCTGTTCGACGACCGGCTCCAGGAGCAGGTCACCGACATGCTGCGGGAGGCCGTCGAGGCCGAGCTGCAGTTCGCGCGCGACCTGTGCGGGGACGGCCTGCCGGGTATGAACACCGACTCGATGCGCCAGTACCTGGAGTGCGTCGCCGACCAGCGGCTGAGCCGCCTCGGCTTCGCCCCGGTGTACGGCTCGGAGAACCCGTTCTCCTTCATGGAGCTGCAGGGTGTTCAGGAGCTGACCAACTTCTTCGAGCGTCGGCCGTCGGCGTACCAGGTCGCGGTGGAGGGCACGGTCGACCTGGACGAGGACTTCTGAGACCGGGCGGTCCGAGACCGGGCGGCCCGGGTCCGCGCCTCGCGCAGTTGGCGGTCGACCCGGCGTTCGTGGGCCAGCCCCACGAGCGCCGGGCCCGCGAGGAGGAGGAAGAGGACCAGGACGGTGAGGGCTTCGGTGAGTGCGTTCATGAGGTAAGCATCGTGCTCTCATGACACTCCTGACAGTGGCAGGACTGCCGTACACCTTCAAATTCCTGCCACTACGGGTGCACACTGGCCGCATGCTGAAGAACGTGGCCGCGATCCTCCTCGACGGCGTGCACCCCTTCGAACTCGGAGTCGTCTGCGAGGTGTTCGGCATCGACCGCAGCGACGAGGGGCTGCCCGTCTACGACTTCGCCATCGCCTCGGCCGAGGGGCCGACCCTGTCCACCCCGCACGCCGGCTTCACGATGAGCACCTCTCACGGCCTCGAACGGCTGGAGAGCGCCGACCTGATCGCCGTGCCTGCCGGGGACACGTACACGGCACGGGAGTTCCCGCCCGAGCTGCTCGACGCGCTGCGCCGGGCCGTGGACCGCGGAACCCGGGTGCTGAGCGTGTGCTCCGGGGTGTTCGTGCTGGCCGCGGCGGGACTCCTGGACGGGCGGCGCTGCGCGGTGCACTGGCGGCACGCGCAACAGCTCGCCCGCGAGTACCCGCGCACGACCGTCGAACCAGACGTGCTCTACGTCGACGAGGACCCGGTGATCACCTCGGCCGGCACGGCCGCCGGCATCGACGCCTGCCTGCACCTCGTGCGCAAGGAGCAGGGCCCCGAGGTCGCCAACGGCATCGCCCGCCGGATGGTCGTACCGCCGCACCGGGACGGCGGCCAGGCGCAGTACATCCAGCGGCCGCTGCCACGCTCGACCTGCGACACCGTGGGCGAGGTGCTCGCCTGGATGGAGCAGCACCTCGACCAGGAGGTCACCGTCGAGCAGCTCGCCGCCCGCGCCCACATGGCGCCGCGCACCTTCGCCCGCCGCTTCCAGCAGGAGACCGGCACGACGCCCTACCGCTGGATCCTGCGCCAGCGGGTGCTGCTCGCCCAGCATCTCCTGGAGGCGTCCGACGAGACGGTGGACGCGATCGCCTGGCGGACCGGCTTCGGCACGGCGGGCGCGCTGCGGCACCAGTTCGTCCGGGCGCTGGGCACCACCCCGAACGCCTACCGGCGTACGTTCCGGGGCCCGGAGGCCGCCTGAACGCACGCCGGCAGGGGGACGGTCCCAGAGCCTGTGTCACAGGCTCTCACCGTGGGACGGGCTTGAGCCGCAGTCGTTGCGGACGCAGCGTGATGCCCACCCGGGTCGCGTCGACCGAGCCGGGGACCTGCTCGAAGCGGTAGCCGTCCGCGAGCACCGCCGTGACCAGCGTGAGCAGGGCCATCGAGAAGTGGTCGCTCGGGCACTTGCGGTTGCCCACGCTGAACGGCCGCATCGCGTACTTCGGGATGTCCTTCGACCGCTCCGGGAGCCAGCGGTCGGGGTCGAAGTCGAGGTGCCGCTCGTAGGACCGCGGGTCGCGCTGGATCGCGTACGGGCTGTACACGATGTCGGCACCGGCCGGAATGCGATAGCCACCGAGTTCGGTCTCGGTGACCGCCCGCCGCGTCAATATCCATACGGCGGGACGCAAACGCATGGCCTCGATGACGACGTTGTTCGTGTGCGTGAGCCTGCGGACGTCGTCGAATGCGACGGGTCGCCCTCCTGTGACCTCGCGCACCTCGGCGCACACTTTCTCCGCCTGTTCCGGGTGGTCCGCGAGAACCAGCAACAGGGACATGATCGTGGAAGCGATGGTTTCGCTGCCGGGGGTGAGGATCGCGACGACCTGGTCGTGGATCTCCTGTTCCCCGATCGGGTCGCCATTGTCGTCCTTCGCCTCCAGCAATGCCGTCAGCAAATCGTCCGGCTTTTGACCGGATGCCCGGCGTTCGGCGACGATCTCGTCGACCAGGAGATGCAAATCGGCCAGGGCCCGGTTGAATTCGCGGTTGGCCGGGAGCGGCAGCCTGTAGAGCGGTCCGAGCGGTACCACCATGCGGTGGTACATCCCCTGGAAGACGCTGGCGAGCGCGATGCACAGGCGCTCGGCCCGCTCGTCCATGAACTGCCCGCGCAGCAGGCAGCGGGCCGCCACCCGCACCGCTATCCGGAACGACTCCGAGGTGCAGTCGATCGTCTCGCCGCCCTTCCACCGCTCGACGAGCGCGCGCGTCTCCTCCTCCATGATGGGCCCGTAGGCGGGGATGGCGTCGAGCCGGAACGCGGGCTGGATCGTGCGCCGCTGACGGCGGTGGAGCGGACCGTTGGCGGTGGCCACGCCCTCCTTGCCGAGCAGTCCCTCCAGGGACTCCCACAGCGGTCCGGCGATGATGTAGTCGGGGCTGAGGGCCATCGCCCCGGTGAGGGCCGGCGTGGTGACGGCGTACACCGTCTTCGGTCCGAGCTTGATGCGGACGACGTCGCCGTGGTCGCGCAGCTGGCTCATGAAGGCCAGCGGGTCACGGGCGAGCTTCCAGCCGTGGCCGAGAAGCGGAACCCCGCCGCCGGCCAGTGGCGGCTCACGCAGTCCGGATGCCTCGGGTGTCACGGGTTTGACGGACTCGACGGTCATTTCTCACCTGCCGCTTCGTTGTTGACGTACGGGGGCGTGGACCGGTCGTCCCAGCTGTCGACCATGTAGCGGCCGGACTCGTGGTGGAACCAGTAGACGGAACTGAACCAGTTCCGCATATTCGCGAGACAGGCCCGTACGGCGGCGCCGAGTTCTTTTCCGTGGACCGTCCCGTCGGCGAGCCGGTCGGCCAGCCGTAAGACGTCCTTCTCGACGACGAGGAATTCTGATATGGATTCCTCGACGCGCCGCCTGACTTCCTCGACCGCCTCTTCGAGTGTCAGTCCCTCATGAGTGATGAGACTGATGCCGAGATTGTGCACCTCGTCGCCCGCGATTTCCTTCGGGAGTGAACAGAGGTCGTTGTACCAGGCGGCGAATTCCTGACTCAGCAGAGCCGCACGCCGATAGGCCGGGTGTTTCCGTACGGTGTCCGGGAGTTCGCATCCCGCACTCGGTTCCAGCAGATCCGTCCAGATCCAGTGCGCGAAGGTGAGCCGGCGCAGGGCCAGATACTCGTCGACGCCCGGGACGCGCCCTTCCGCCCGGTTGTGGAATTCCCGGTCGTACGCCTCGATCACCTCGTGGAAGTGGCGGGCGAACCGCGCGTTCCACGTCTCGGGGAGGAAGGAGTACAGCCGGCCCACGCTGTCCGCGAGTCCGGCGACCAGCGGATCCTCGTGTCGCAGGTGCTCCGCCGGGAAGTCGAGGGCCGCGTGCAGTCGGCGCCTCAACTGCCGCCAGGCGGCGGCCCGGCCGTGCACGACGTCACGGTCGTGCCGGTCGTCCCAGACGAAGAACCACGCGCTGTAGTCGGCGATGGCCTGCATGACCTCGTCGGGTGCGCCGAGGTAGTAACCCGCCATCAGGTCGGTGTAGCACAGGCCGTCGGCATATTCCGCTACCTTGTCCGGCGGCATGAGCCGCTTTTCCAGCAGCCACGAGCGAGTGTTCTCCTGCAGCCGAGGCCAATACGGATGCAGTTGCCGGGGAAACACCGCCTCGATGACCGGAAGAGAGAGCGATGGCGGAACCGCGACCGCGGTCACGGTCCCCGCGGTGCGGTATGTGGTGCGGTATGTGGTGCTGTATGGGAAAGCTGGCACGAACAACCCCTCTCAGCCGCCAGTTGACACACGCCCCTCCCGCCGTGCCGGGCGTGCGCCGTTGCGTATCCCCGCACTTCCCATTCAGCACCACAACTGACCGTTCTGGGAACGGATTTGCTTCATTCACTACCCCAACACACCGAGATCCCCCCTTGCGTGACTGGATATGGATCAGCGGATGTGCATAAGCGATCGAACGTGCGTCGGACGCACGAACGACGCCCGGCCGCTGGTGATCGCGGCCGGGCGTCTGGGGAGGCGGGGTGGCTCAGTCGTTGGGGACCACGGCGTAACGCGGTTCGTTCTCGGCCATCTGCCGCAGGGCTTCCTTGCGTTCACGCTTGGAGAGGCGGTCGATGTAGAGGTACCCGTAGAGGTGATCCGTCTCGTGCTGCAAACACCGAGCGAAGTAGCCCGTGCCGCGCACCTTGACCGGGTTGCCCTTCTCGTCCTGGCCGGTCACCTCGGCGTAGTCCGGGCGGGCCAGCGGCGCGTACGCGGTGGGCACCGACAGACAGCCCTCGTTGCTGTCGTCCAGCCGACGCCTGTCCGCGGGCAGCTCCACCAGCTTGGGGTTGCAGACCACACCGGTGTGCCGGGCACCCTCGTCATCGGGGCAGTCGTAGACGAACACCTTCAGATCGACCCCGATCTGGTTGGCGGCCAGGCCCACGCCCTCGGCGGCGTGCTGCGAGGCGAACATGTCCGCGACCAGCTTCTGGAGCTCCTCGCCGAACTCGGTGACGTCCCCGCACTCCTTGTGCAGCACCGGGTTCCCCACGACGGTGATGGGCCGCGCGGTCCCGGCCCGACGCCAGGCCAGCTCGCGCTCCTCCGTCTCCCCGGTGTCGATGACGAAGCCCTCGTCGTCCACGGGGAGCACTCCCGCGTGCTGCTGATCGGTGTCCTGCTGCGCCATGACCGACGTATGCCTTCCTGCAACCTGGAGACTGCGAACCCGGAGACCGCAGCCTGAAGAACTTGCGAACCTGCGAGTACAGCCTAAAGGGAGCCGCCCTCGGGTCTCAGCAGACCTCTTCCAGATCCCGCCAGTCCCGCGAGTCCGGACTGTCCGCGACCCATCCGTCCAGCAGCCCCCTCACCAGCGAAGCCGGCGCGGCCACCCCGCACTCCCGCTCGGGCACCCACAGCTGCCCGTCGGTGCGGTGACCGAGCGGTCCGGGGTGGCCGGGCTCACTGTGGTCGTGCGGGTCGAGATGCTCGCCGTCGCCCTCGTCGGACGGCATCCGCGACTCGGAGCACATCCGGCACAGCAGCCGTACGGAGGACGACCAGTCCTCGGCGGCGAAGCCGGCGTCGGCGGCCAGCTGCTCCAGCGCGTCGCGGTCCGCCTCCGTGGCCGCCTCCAGCAGGACCACCCAGGTCGGCACCGGCGAGGGCGCCCACAGCTCGATCTCGTCGAAGACGGGGTAGGAGTGCCCCACCGAGGTGGTCCGCTCGCCGTGCGGCACCCCGTCGTGCAGGACGACCTCGCCCCAGCGCCGCCCGGACGACGGCAGCGGGATCGACAGCACCTCTATCCGCGCGGGGTCCAGCCGCCTCCCCCACACCACCTCGGCCTCGCCCTCGGGCGACAGCCGTACGGCCGCGCTGCCCAGGTCCATGCCGAGGGGCTCACCGGCGGCGGTGGGGCCGCCCGGAACGTGCAGCCCGTAGGCCTGCCAGGAGCGCCGGGCCAGCGGCCAGTCCTGCAGGGCGGTGGCGGCGATGCCCACGTTCCACCAGTCGGGCGCGCCGCTCTCCCGGTCGAGCAGGGCGACCGCGCGGAGTCCGGCGGTGCGGGCCTGCTCCCAGTCGTGCCGGAACTTGTGCAACAGGGCGAGGTTGAACCAGGACTCCGACAGCCAGGGCTCGAGATCGGCGGCACGGGTCAGCAGCGCGCCCGCGTCCTCGTACCGGCCGTCGCCGATCAGCGTGAACGCGCGATCGGTGGCCTGCCGCCAGGAGGCGGAGGGCCGGTGCCGTCCCTTGCCGAAGATCCTCACGATTCCCGCCTGCCAGTTCCGTACTGTGGGCTGGCCAGTGCCCCCGGACACTCTCTCCCTCGCATCCAACCACGTGTGGCTGGAAGGGCGCTCATTACCCATGGGTTACCCACCCGCGGGCAGGGTCGGACAGTCCCGCGACAGCACCCTGGCCAGGGCTTCCACCACTTCGGGGGCGTACTCCCCGCCCGTGCCCAGCCGTAGTTCCTCCAGTGCCGTGAGCGGCCCGCCGGGGCCGGCGTCGCGCACCTTCTCCTCGTAGGCGTTGACCACCCGCACGATCCGCGCGGCCGTCGGCTGCTCCGGATAGGGGTCGGCCTGGCACTCCACCACCGCGGCGACCTGCGCGCTCGCCCCGGTCTGGCGGACCACGGCCCCGCCGAGCAGGGCGATGCGCCGCTGCTCGCCCGCCGGCAGCTGGGCCGTGGCCCCGGCGGGGACCGGGTCGACGAGGCTGAGCTGCCCGATGTCGTGCATCAGGGCCGCGTACTCCAGCACGGTCAGCTCCGGCTCCGTCAGGCCCAGGTCCCGGCCGACCGCCTCGCTGAGCGCGGCCACCCGGCGGGCATGCCCGGCCGGCGTGTATCCGGCGATCTCGGTGGCGCGGGCCAGGGAGGCGATGGTCTGGCGGTAGGTGGCGCGGACGGCGGCGTAGCGGCGCAGGGACAGCTGGGTGAGCAGCAGCGGCACCGAGAACACCGGCAGCGCCCACAGGCCGACGACGGCCACCGCCAGCGCCATCACCGCGCCCGTCGCGGCCACCGCCGACCCTATTCCGGGGAGGGACCGCAGCTCGTCACGGAGGAGAGGGGCGAACGGCCAGCCGGTGCGGGAGTGCGCGAGCGCGGCGGCCACGACGGCGTCGCACAGGGCGGTCAGGACGAGCAGCGCGAGCAGCAGCAGCGCGTAGGCGGGGCCGGTCCAGCGGTCGAACACCCCGTGGTTGTAGAGGGGCTGGAAGCAGACGGCGGCGAACCCGACCGCCAGCACGCGCCGGACCAGGTGGTCCAGGACGGGCCCCTGCCCGCGCGCGAGGTGCGGCACGCTGCCGAGCAGCGAGGCGGCCACGACGACGGAGACGACCTGGGCGACTCCGTGATGCGTCGCGTGCCCGGCGTGCTCCCCGAGCAGCGCGTACGACAGTGCGGCGGCCGAACCGAGCGGCGCGGCCTCGCGCAGTCCCGGCCCGCTCCACCGGGTCAGCTCGCCGACGGCCATGAGCACCCCGAAGGCGAGTGCCACGGACCGCTCCTCCAGTCCCGAGCGGAGCACGGCGAGCAGCGACACGACGACGAGGACTCCGGCGGCGGCCCGCAGGAGGCTCAGGAGCCCGCCCGCCCGCGCGGCCCTGCCCCGGCCGTCGCTCAGGAACCGGCCCGCCCGCGCCGTCCTCCCGCAGCGGCTCACCGCCGGGCCCCCGGCCGCTCGGGAGCCGAGGCCGGGGACTGCGCCGGCAGGTGGGGCTCGTCGGCGGTGACGATGGGGTGCCAGCCTTCCCGTGCGATGACGCGGGTCAGCGCGGTGACCATACGGGGGTCGAAGTGGTCCCCCGCGCACCGCCGCAGTTCCTCCAGTGCCACCGGTACGGGGCGGGCCCGGCTGTAGGAGCGGGTCGAGGTCATCGCGTCGAAGGCGTCGGCGACCGCCACCACGCGCGCGGGTTCCGGGATCTGACTGCCGACCAGCCCGTAGGGGTAGCCGCTGCCGTCCAGCCGCTCGTGGTGGTGGAGGATCGCCGAGCGGGCCTCGCCGAGGAAGGAGATGCCCCGGGTGATCTCGTGCCCGTACTCGGGGTGCAGCTCGATCACCCGCCGTTCCCCGGGCGTCAGCGGTCCGTTCTTGCGGAGCAGACGGGTGGGCACGCCGAGCTTGCCGACGTCGTGCAGAATCCCGGCGAAGCGGATCACCTCGACCCGGTCCTCGTCCATGCCCAGCTCACGGGCGATCAGCATGGAGGCCTGGCCGACGCGTTCGCTGTGCCCACGCGTGTAGCCGTCCTTGATGTCGACGGCCTGCACCAGCGCGCGGATCGTCGCCTGGTGGGCGGCGCGCTCCCGGTGGTACTGGGCGAACACCCACCAGGACACGCCCATCGGGAACAGCACGAGCAGCGCGGCGACCGGCCCGTAGGGGCTGTGCCACAGGACGGCCATCATCAGCCCGGCGAGCCCGTGCACCCCTACGGGTGCCAGGGAGCGCAGGAACAGCCCGTGCCGGCCGCGCCGCGGCGGCAGCCCCTCGGCCGGCGCGAGGATCCCGCCGTCCAGGACGGCGAGCACCAGGCACAGGACCAGGACGGCTGCCACGGCGGGCAGGAGGAGGGCGGGGCTGTCGGACGCCCTGACGGCTTCCCGGCCGCCCAGCGCCTCGTGTGTGCGGGACGCGGCCCATACACCGAGCGCCAGCCGGGCGGCCCGCCAGACGCGGCGCAGCGGCGCGGGGCCGTGGTCCACCCGGGACAGCAGGGCGCCCGGGAGCGGCACGAGCGCGGCGGCGGCGGCCGGAAACAGAAAGGCCCCGGCCAGCAGGACGGGGTAGAGGGTGCCGGCGAACCGGCGGCGGTCGACGCGCTCCCCGCACGCGTACAGCGCGGCGAGCAGCAGGACCGGCCACCAGGGCGTGCGGTCCGTCAACAGGGGGAGCAGGCAGCACAGCGCCCCGACGGCGGCGCAGAAGACGTACACCCGCGCCCGTACCGGAATGCCGTCCATGTCGCCCTCCCCCGGCCACGCCTGGTCCAGGTTTCGGAGCCTAGGGTGGCGGGGGGTGGCGGCGCGGGCTCATCACCCGCGGATTAGCACCTTCGGGTGACGTCGGCGCCGTCCCGCGCGGCGTCGGGGGAGCCGAGCTCTACGGGGCTCAGGACTCCTGTGGGGTGACCGACACGTCGTGGTCGGGCACGCCTTGGCCGGAGCGGATCAACTCGATCCGGCCCATGACCTTCGAGCGCAGGTCGGTCGGCACGTCGTCGTGGCCGCAGCAGCGCTTGACCAGCTTCTTGACGGCCTCTTCCAGCCCGTACTTCTCCAGGCACGGCGAGCACTCGTTGAAGTGCTGCTTGAACTTGTCGCGGTCCATGTCCGGCATCTCACTGTCGAGAAACTCGTAGAGATGGTCGAGGACCTCACCGCAGTCCGTCTCGTGCGGCTCTCCACAGCTCATGACCCCGAGCCTTTCGCTTCGTTCGACTCTCCGGCGCCGGCCGGGACCAGCCCGCGCTCACGGGCGTAGTCCTCGAGCATTCCGCGCAGTTGACGGCGGCCCCGGTGCAGCCGGGACATCACCGTACCGATGGGTGTCCCCATGATGTCCGCGATCTCCTTGTACGCAAAGCCCTCTACGTCCGCGAGATAGACGGCGATGCGGAACTCCTCGGGGATCGCCTGAAGTGCCGCCTTCACGTCCGAGTCGGGCAGATGGTCCAGTGCCTGCGACTCGGCGGAGCGCAGACCCGTGGACATGTGCGACTCGGCGCGCGCCAGCTGCCAGTCCTCGATCTCCTCGGCCGCACTGCGCTGGGGTTCGCGCTGCTTCTTGCGGTACGAGTTGATGAAGGTGTTGGTCAGGATCCGGTACAGCCAGGCCTTGAGATTGGTGCCCTCGCGGAACTGGTGGAAGGACGCGTACGCCTTGGCGTAGGTCTCCTGCACCAGGTCCTCGGCGTCCGCCGGGTTGCGCGTCATGCGCAGCGCGGCCGAGTACATCTGGTCGAGGAACTCCAGCGCGTCCCGCTCGAAGCGCGCGCTGCGCTCCGTGGTGGACTCCGCGGGCGTCCCCACGTCCGTGCCCTGGCCCTCGGGCAGCTCCGCCTGGCCGTTGTCGGTCCCTGCGTCGGTACCGGTGACCGGACCCACCTCCTCAAGATCGCGGGCAGGACCGAGACCGGTCCCACTCGAATCGGAGGATAGACGACTACCCGTCCCACCCGCCGCTCGAATAGGAGCGGTCTTGGCCGCGTGCAGCACCGTCCAGTCCAGGTCGGTGCGGCTGGGGCAGATGGTCGAACCCATGCGCCGGACTTCCTCTCCCACGACATCGGTGCTGCGTGTTCAGCACTTCTGCCCCGCTCAACAGCCGTGCGCCCCGCAACATTCCCCGCTGTTCACCCGAGTGACACGGCCCACGGGAGGACCGCCGCGGTGACCGTCTCCAGAGCCTGGTCCTGGGTGACCGGGGCCCGCTTGGGCACGGCGAACCCGTGATCGCCGTACGGCACCTCGACGAGGTCGTACGACCCGTCGGGGAACTCCTCGGGCCTCCCGAAGGGGTCGTTGCCGCCCTGGACGACGAGCGTGGGCACCCCGGCGCCCAGCAGTTCGGCGGCCCGGGACTTCTCGGGCCTGCCGGGCGGGTGGAGCGGGAAGCTGAGCGCGAGAACGGCGTGCGCGCCGAGTTCGCCGGCGGTACGGCAGGCCACGCGCGCGCCCGCGCTGCGCCCGCCGGAGATCACCGGGAGGCCGCCCCTCGCGACGGCCGGCCAGATCCCGCGCCAGCCGACGTCCAGTGTCTTCGGCGCGGGCGCCACCTTCCTGCCCGCGACCCGCCAGGGCTGCTCGACGAGGGCGACGCTGACGCCGTGCCCGGGGAGCACGCCGGCGAGCGCGCGCAGATCCCGCGCCTCGATGCCGCCGCCGGCGCCGTGACTCACGGCGAGGACGAGCCGGGGCCGCTCGGCCCGGTGCCAGGTGATGCGGGCGGGTCCGGCGTCGGTGTCGACGGTCTCGACCGCCTTGACGGCTCCGGCCGTCCCGGCGGACTTGTCAGTCAGGTCTGTCACATTCGTCCCGTCGCTCACATCAGAAGAGTGTGCCCTCCTCGGGCCCTTCCAGCTCCTTCAGCAGCTCCGGACCGTTGTTGCGGACGTTGCTCACGGCCGTGGACACCGGGTAGGCGCGCATCAGGCCGGGCGGAGGCGGGTCGAGCAGCGGACGCAGGTCCTCGACCTCCGTGCGGGACGGGTCCAGCCAGGCGTCCCAGCGGTCGGGGGTGAGCATCAGGGGCATCCGGGGGTGGATGTCGTGCAGCGTGCGCGGGCCCTCGGCGGGCGCCCCGGCCAGCGGGCTCGTCTCGGCGTCGGTGGTGAGCACCGAGCAGGTCGCCCACCAGGCCTGCGGATGGTCGTCCGGCAGCGTGCGGTCGCGCCAGAACTCGTACAGCCCGGCCATTGCGAAGACCGAGCCGTCGGCCGGGAGCACGAAGTACGGCTGCTTGCGGGGCCGCTTCTTCCTCCCCTCGACCTCCAGTTCGCGCTCCTGCTGTCCGGTGACCCACTCGTAGTAGCCGTCGGCGGGGATGACACAGCGGCGCGTGGCGAAGGCGCGGCGGAACGACGGCTTCTCGTGGACGGTCTCCGCGCGCGCGTTGATCATCCGGGCCGCGCCCTCGGGGGTCTTCGACCAGGACGGGACCAGCCCCCACCTGAGTCTGCGCAGCTGGCGAACCGGGCGCGGGTCCGGCACGTCCTTCAAAGGACGGTCCAGGACCACATGGACCTCCTTGGTGGGGGCCACGTTGAAGTCGGGTTCGAGGGTCTCCTCGGGCTCCCACTTCTCGATTTCAAAGACTCCTGCGAGATCCTCGGGCTGGCGACTCGCCGCATACCGTCCGCACATACGTGCCACACTGCCAGATTCCTTAGGACAAGAGGGAGCCACCGGAAACCATGGACAGCACCGCCGCCACCGCGCTGCCCGACCTCTGGGACCGGCTCGTCGGCACCCAGCCCGACCCCGATCTGTGGGTGGTGATCGCCACCATGGCGGCCGCGCTCGCCGTGGTCGTACCGCACACTCTCTGGCGCCTCTCCCGCAACGCCATCACGATCGCCCACGAGGGCGGCCACGGTCTGGTCGCCCTGCTCACCGGCCGTCAGCTGACCGGCATACGCCTGCACTCCGACACCAGCGGCCTGACGCTCAGCCGGGGCAAACCGCACGGCCTCGGCATGATCCTCACCGCTGCCTCCGGCTACACCGCGCCCCCGCTGCTGGGCCTGGGCGGGGCCGCACTGCTCGGCGCCGGCCGCATCACGCTGCTGCTGTGGCTGGCGACGGTGCTGCTCGTCGCGATGCTGGTGATGATCCGCAACGCGTACGGAGTACTGACGGTGGTCCTCACCGGCGGCGCCTTCCTGCTGGTGTCCTGGCTGGCCGGCCCGCAGGTGCAGGCGGCGTTCGCGTACGCGGTGGTGTGGTTCCTGCTGCTCGGCGGAGTGCGCCCGGCCTTCGAGCTCCAGGCGAAGCGCTCCCGTGGCGGCGCCGGCGACTCGGACGCGGACCAGCTGTCCCGCCTGACGCACGTCCCGGCGGGCCTGTGGCTGTTCCTCTTCCACGCGGTGAGCCTGTGCGCGCTGCTGGGCGGCGGGCGCTGGCTGCTGGGCCTCTGAACGGGTCCGTCGGGGGCGGACCGCCGGCCCCCGGCCGGCCCCGACGCCGGACCACCTCGGCCATGCCCTGCTTATACAGTGGGCCTATGGCCCCGAACCCCACGCACACCGCCCTTTGGCCCGCCCCGCACGCGAGCGAGGCCGTCGACGCGACGGTCCACGTACCCGGGTCCAAGTCGGTCACGAACCGCGCTCTCGTCCTGGCCGCCCTGGCCTCCGAGCCCGGCTGGCTGCGCCGCCCCCTGCGCTCCCGCGACACCTTGCTGATGGCGGGTGCCCTGCGCGAGATGGGTGTGGGCATCGAGGAGGGCGTGGGGCCCGACGGGACCGGCGAGGCCTGGCGTGTGCTCCCCGCGGGGCTCCGCGGCCCGGCCACCGTCGACGTCGGCAACGCGGGCACGGTGATGCGCTTCCTGCCACCGGTCGCCGCCCTCGCCGACGGTCCCGTCCGCTTCGACGGCGACCCGCGTTCGTACGAGCGTCCCCTGACCGGTGTCATCGACGCCCTGCGCGTGCTCGGTGCCCGCATCGACGACGACGGCCGGGGTGCACTCCCGCTGACGGTGCACGGCGGCGGCGCGTTGGACGGTGGCCCGGTCGAGGTCGACGCCTCCTCCTCGTCGCAGTTCGTGAGCGCCCTGCTGCTGTCGGGCCCGCGCTTCAACCAGGGCGTCGAAGTCCGTCACACCGGCGCCACCCTGCCCTCCCTGCCGCACATCCGGATGACCGTGGACATGCTGCGCGCGGTGGGCGCCCAGGTGGACACCCCCGAGTCGGGCGGCGAGCCGAACGTGTGGCGGGTCACGCCGGGCGCGCTGCTCGGCCGGGACCTGACCATCGAGCCGGACCTGTCCAATGCGCAGCCGTTCCTGGCGGCGGCACTGGTCACCGGCGGCCGGCTCGTCGTCCCCGACTGGCCGGCCCGGACCACCCAACCGGGGGACCGGCTGCGGGAGGTCTTCACCGAGATGGGCGGTTCCTGCGAACTCACCGAGTACGGCCTCGTCTTCACCGGATCGGGTGCGATCCACGGCATCGACGTCGACCTCGGCGACGTCGGCGAGCTGACCCCGGGCATCGCGGCGGTCGCCGCCCTCGCCGACTCCCCCTCCACCCTGCGGGGCGTCTCGCACCTGCGCCTGCACGAGACGGACCGGCTGGCCGCGCTCACCAAGGAGATCAACGAACTGGGCGGCGACGTCACCGAGACCGCCGACGGCCTGCACATCCGCCCGCGCCGGCTGCACGGCGGGATCTTCCACACCTACGACGACCACCGCATGGCCACCGCCGGCGCGATCATCGGCCTGGCGGTGGAGGGCGTACAGATCGAGAACGTGGCGACGACCGCGAAGACACTGCCCGACTTCCCCGACCTGTGGACCGCGATGCTCGGGACGTCCGGGGTATAGGGACTTTCACCATGCGCCGCTACGGCAAGCACACCGACGAGGACGACATCCGCAGCCGCCCGAACCGCAAGGGCAACCGGCCGCGTACGCACATCCGGCCCAAACACGAGGGCGCGGCCGAGGGCATGGTCCTCACGGTCGACCGCGGCCGGCTCACCTGCCTAGTCGACGGCCGCATCGTGATGGCGATGAAGGCCCGCGAACTGGGCCGCAAGGCCGCGGTGGTCGGCGACCGGGTCGCCCTGGTCGGTGACCTGTCGGGCGAGAAGGACACCCTCGCGCGCATCGTGCGCATCGCCGAGCGCACCTCGGTGCTGCGCCGTACCGCGGACGACGACGACCCGTTCGAGCGGGTGGTGGTCGCCAACGCCGACCAGCTGGCCATCGTGACCGCCCTGGCCGACCCCGAGCCGCGCCCGCGGCTGATCGACCGGTGCCTGGTCGCGGCGTTCGACGGCGGCCTGACCCCCCTGCTGGTCATGACCAAGTCGGACCTGGCGTCCCCGGACAAGCTGCTGGAGCTGTACGGCCACCTCGACATCCCGTACGTCGTCACCAACCGTGAGGAGTTGGCCGGCGGCGAGGCGGCGGACGTGGTGCGCGAGCAGCTGACCGGGCGGATCACGGCGTTCGTCGGCCACTCGGGCGTCGGCAAGACGACCCTGGTGAACGCGCTGGTCCCCGAGGAACGGCGCCGGGTGACGGGCCACGTCAACGCGGTGACGGGCCGCGGCCGCCATACCACCACCTCGGCCCTCGCCCTGCCCCTGAACGGCACCGACGACTGGGTCATCGACACCCCGGGCCTGCGTTCCTTCGGGCTGGCCCACATCGACCCGGCCCGGGTGATCCTCGCCTTCCCCGATCTGGTGCCCGGCACGGAGGGCTGTCCGCGCGCGTGCAGTCACGACGAGCGGGACTGCGCGCTGGACGCGTGGGTGGCCGAGGGACACGCGGACCCGGCGCGGCTGTACTCGCTGCGGCGCCTGCTCTCGACGAGGGAGCGGACGGAAGGCGACTGACCTTCGCGTGTTTGGGTGCGCCGGGGTTCGGTAAGTGCATAATCGCACCGAGCCGCTTACACGGGAGGACAGCACATGGCGTGGCTGCTGGTCATCGTCGCGGGAATGCTCGAGACCGGCTTCGCCGTCTGCCTCAAGCTGTCACACGGTTTCACCAGGTTGTGGCCGACGATCGCGTTCTGTGTGTTCGCCCTCGGCAGCTTCGGCCTGCTGACCCTCTCCCTCAAGAAACTCGACGTGGGTCCGGCGTACGCGGTCTGGACCGGCATCGGCGCGGCCGGCACCGCGATCTACGGAATGATCTTCCTGGGCGACCTGGTCTCCGTCTTGAAGATCATCTCGATCAGCCTGGTCATCATCGGAGTGATCGGCCTGCAGCTGTCAGGCTCGGCCCAGTAGCTTCGCGGGTCGATTCGGGTCCTCCGGGCCCGCGGGCCGATTCAGCCCGTCCGGCGCCTCTGGGGTCGCTTCAGCCCGTCCGGCGTTCGAGGACGAGGCCCGTTCAGGGCCGATGCGGGGGTCTGGGCACGCAGCTCCGAGGTTCGGGACGGGAAGACGGGAAGACGGGAAGGGGCGGCGGGGGGAGAGAACATCCCCCTCACACCACCCCGTGCCGGTACAGAACCCCCCGCACCAACT
>NZ_JARGEF010000240.1:0-12508 GCF_033794725.1 Streptomyces sp. ID05-39B
GGGGGAGACGCGGGTGACTCCGCGGTTTCGGACTCCGGGAGAGAAGGGGTTGGTGGAGTGAGGGGGCTGGAGCGCCGGGCGTGCTTGGCTGCCTGGGCAGGTGGGCCGCACACCCTGCGCCGCCGGGCTGCCGGATGCCGTACTCGCGGAGACGGCACCCGGCGGTCGGTCTACCTGCTGTAGCGCATCAGGGCCCGCACCATGTGGCACGTCGTGTCCGACGGCGGGTGCACGCCGATGAGTTGGGCCGTGCTGCGGATCTTCTCGTTGCGGGCCTGCGTGGGCAGGTAGACGCCCAGGTCGAGGAGGGCTATCGCGAGGCGCATGGCCTTGAGACGGCGGTTGTGCATGACGTACCAGTCGCGGGGCCGTCCGGGCGGCAGCGGCCGCTTCTCCACGGGCACGTAGGGCAGGTCGAGTTGGACAGGTCGCTTCGTCTTGAGTGCGGCAGCGGGCACGGGCATCCTCCTGTCGCGGTCAGGGCCCCGGCCGGCACCTCCGGCGGAACCCTCGAACACTGCTTCTAGTTTACCGCCCACCACTGACAATCGCCCCTGGCCAGAGGGGCTTTCAGGCCCTTTTCGAGCTACCGTGGCCCGCATGGAGATCTGGATCAATCCCGCCTGTTCCAAGTGCCGCAGCGCCCTCACCCTTCTCGATGCCGAGGGCGCCGACTACACCGTCCGCCGCTACCTGGAGGACGTACCGACCGAGGACGAGATCAGCGCCGTACTCGACCGGCTCGGGCTGGAACCGTGGGACATCACGCGTACCCAGGAGGCTGAGGCGAAGGAGCTGGGGCTTAAGGAGTGGCCGCGGGACGAGGCGGCGCGGGGGCGCTGGATCGCGGCGCTCGCCGGGCATCCCCGGCTCATCCAGCGCCCGATCATCACCGCCGAGGACGGCACGGCGGTGGTGGCGCGGACGGACGAGGGGGTACGGGACGCTCTGTCCCGTTAGCCCGGCTGCGGAGGATTCGTCGGGCGGCGGGAGTTGGGCCGCGCGCGCTGTTACCCTCCGCCGCCATGACCTTCGGTGATCAAGGATTTCCGTACGGACCGTCCGATCCCTTCGCCCAGTACGCGGCCGAGCAGCACCGGATCGAACAGCACCGGATCGAACAGGAACGGATCGAACAGGAACGGATCGAGCAGGGCCGAATATGCCGTCGCCGGCGTAACCGGCGGGCCGCGGTCGCCGGGATCGGCGCCGTCCTGGTGGCCGCTGTCGCGGCGGGTGTCGTGAGGGCGGCGGGCGACGACGGTGACGGTCCGGCCGCCGCTCCCCCGGCGGCCACCGCCGGCCCGTCCGGCGCGCGCTCGGCCGTGCCGTCCGTGGACGCGAGCCTCCCCTCGGACGCTCCCAGCTCCCTGCCCTCGCTGCTGGCCCGGCCGGTCATCCGGCCCGAGCAGGCGTTCCCCTCCAAGAGCGTCCGCCTCGGCGACGGCTCGCGGTACAGCCGCGTCGACCTCGCCACCACGACCGACTGCGCCCGGGGCATGTCGGCGGAACTGGCCGAGCTGATCCAACAGGGCGAGAAGTGCTCGCGGTTGACGGCGGCGCTGTTCACGGACTCCGACCGGCGCTCGCAGGTGACGGTGAGCGTGCTGAGCTTCGCCCGCGTCGAGGACGCCACACGCGTGTTCATGATGGCCTCGATGGACCCGGTGACCTACCAGGTGGTCTCGCTCGATCCGCCACCGGAGGCCGGCCTGCCGACCGTGCCGCCCGGCTCGGCCGGTGTGTTCCGGCGGGTGATGACGGTGCGCTCCGTGGTGTTCGCCAACGGCCAGTGGGGCGACGGCTCGGAGTCCGGAGAAGCCGAACTCACCGCCCAGACGGAGGGGTTGCTCAAGCACGTCATGGACACGGTGGTGGCGTACGAGGACGGGAAGACCGGGCAGGCCGGGGACGCCGGGGAGGCCGGCGAGAGTGGCTGAGGCAGCTGCCGAACGGCGGGTTGCGGTGAACACGTCTGTGACGCACGCCACTTCCACTGACTCCTGTAACCGCTGAGTAACCTCGTTCGGTATCTCGTACATAGCGGCGTACGCTCCCCTACCCCTCAGGAGGCGCGGATGTCGCGCAGGAGAACTCTCGGTACGAAGAAGAAGATCGCGCTGCTGGTGGGCGCCGCGACGGTGGCGGGAGGTGGTGCCTTCGTCATGGCGGCCACCTCCAACGCCGCGCAGAGCCCGCAGACGGCCGCCGAGTCGACCGTCTGTCAGGGACTCGCCACCGCTCTCGGCAACAACCAGCGGTTCATCGAGGACCAGCGGGCGAAGCCGGACGCGCAGTCGGCGGCCCGGATCACCAACCGCGAGGCGGTCGTCGCGCAGATCAAGGTCCAGCAGGAGGCGTCGGGTTGTGTCGTTGGGGAGTCGGCTCAGGGCTCCCAGGCGACGCAGCCGGCGCAGAACGGCCAGGACGGGCAGCAGGGCGGCGGGCAGCAGGCCACACCGCCGGCCCAGCCGCCGCAGAGCGCCCCGGCCGACAACGCCGGTGACGCGGGAAACGCGGGCGGCGGCGCGGCGTCGGGTCAGCAGGTCTGCAACGGCTCGACCGTCACCCTCTCCGGTGAGGCGGGTGCCCCGGCAGCGTCCAGCAACCAGTTCCCGGTGGGCACGAAGCTGAAGGTGACCAACCTCGACAACAACAAGTCGACCACCGTCGAGGTGACCTCGGTCTCCGGCAGTTGCGCGCTGCTGAACAACGCGGCTTTCGAACAGGTCCGTGAGCCCGGCAAGTTCCTCATCCGCCGGGCCCTGATCGAAAAGGTGGGGTGACGCTCAGGAGAGGAACTCCGTGAGATGACGGCCCAGTTCACAAGGTGCGGCGGGTGGCAGCGCGTGATGGGAGACGTCCGGCAGGACGACGGTCTCCCCACGCGGCAGCAGCTCGCCGGCCGAGGTCGTCACTCGGTGCGTGTCATGGGTCCTGCTGTTCGCGGCCACGAACAGCAGGACCGGCACGGCCAGGCCCCGCAGCCGTTGCGGTGACGGACGCGGCCCGGTGACCGGCTTCGCGGCCGGGAAACCGGCGGCCGCCTCCTGGAGGCGCAGCCAGTCGGGGTCGAGGGCCGCACCCCCGGTCTCCCACGCGAGGAAGGCACTGACCCCTCGCGCGGTGGGCCGCAGCAGCATCGGCAGAGCGTGGAGCAGGTACGCCGCCTTGTACCCGGCGAAGCACTGGGTCGGGTCGAGGAGGAACAGGCGGCGTACCCGTCCGGGCGCGCGGCGCAGGGCGTAGTGCAGGGCGATCCAGGCGCCGTAGGAGTGACCGCCCAGGGACACCTCGCGGACTCCCAGGCCGTCGAGCACCGCGTCCAGCCAGCCGATCAGGTCGTCGACCGTGCGGGGGGCCGGTCCGCCCCGCGTGCCGCTGAGGCCGGCGGCGCCGACCAGGTCGACGGCGAGGACGCGCCGGTCCAGGCCCAGCCGGGCCGCCTGCGCGTACCAGGACGCCGAGGTCGCTCCCCCGCCGCCGGGCAGGAGCACCAGCGGGGGCGCGTCGCGCGGTCCGCAGGCGTTGACGTGGGCCGGCCCGAACGGGGTGGGGACGGTCACCGACTCCCGGTCGGCGGGCCACTTGGCCAGGACCTTGTCGTAGGCCGCACGGAAGGCGTCGTGGTCGTACGAGTTCATCGAGTCCCCTATTATCTCGCCCAACGAGATGTCCGACGAGCGAGATGATATCCCCGGAGGCCACCGCATGACCGACGAACGCCCGGCGAGCGAGGACCCGGCAGGCGAAGGCCCCGCGAGCCAGGGCCCCGAGATGGAGATCGTCCATCTGCTGCGCGCGGTGACCTTCGAACTCGGCCTGCACAGTGCCCGGTTCGCGAATCGAAACGACATGCACCCGACCGACGTACGCGCGCTGATCGCCCTCATGGACGCCCGGCGGGCAGGCGTGGAGACGACCGCGGGGCGGCTCGGCGCGGCGCTCGGCCTGAACTCGGCGGGCACGACCTCCGTCATCGACCGGCTGGAGCGTGCCGGGCATGTGCGGCGGGAGCGCAGCCGGGCGGACCGGCGCCAGGTGGTCGTCGAGGTGGACGAGCGGGCCGTCGCGCTGGGTCAGGCCTCCTTCGGCCCGCTCATCGGGCGTGCGGTGGAGCTGCTGGCGGGCTATGACGAGCGGGAGCTGGCGGCGGTCCGCGGCTTCCTGGCCGGCGTACGGGAGGCAGCCGCGACGGCGGACCGACCACCGGCGCGCGAGTGACTCCATGAGGCCTTCACGCTGGAAGGCCTCATGGAAGCTGACCACGGACACGCCACCACCACCCGCACGCCAGTCACCGACCATCCGCACGCGAGCCACCACCCGCCCGCCGCCGACCATCCGCGCGCCAGCCACCACCCACAGGCCACCGAACACCTGCGCGCAACCGACCACCCGCACGCCGCCGAGCATCCGCACGCGAGCAACCACCCGACGGCCGCCGATCATCCCGACCGCCGCCGCCCCCGGCCTGCCCCGCCGTGGCCCGGTCATTCCCATCGCATACGAGTGCTCGCGCCCCCGAGGGCGCTCCCGCGTCTGCGAGCGCGAACGGCAACTCCCGGTCGGGCCGTCGTCCTCACATCGTGAGTCGCACCACAGAACCACCAGGTAACACGGGGTTCACATTCGAGCAATGACCGGGAAATCGCCTGTTGACAGGCTGCCTGGCATCGAGTGCGGCGCCCCAGTGCCGCAGCGCCGCAGCACCCGCAAGTGCGTCTGACCCACCCCCGAAGGAAGTGGCCCGTGACCTTCAAGGCTGAGTACATCTGGATCGACGGCACCCAGCCGACGGCCAAGCTCCGTTCCAAGACCAAGATCATGACGGGCGAGCCCGTGGGTCTGGACGCGCTGCCGATCTGGGGCTTCGACGGGTCGTCCACGAACCAGGCCGAGGGCCACGCCTCGGACCGTGTCCTCAAGCCGGTCTTCACCTGCCCCGACCCGATCCGCGGTGGCGACGACATCCTCGTGCTGTGCGAGGTCCTCAACATCGACATGACGCCGCACGAGTCCAACACGCGTGCCGCGCTGGCCGAGGTCTCCGAGAGGTTCGCCGCGCAGGAGCCGATCTTCGGCATCGAGCAGGAGTACACCTTCTTCAAGGACGGTTACCCGCTCGGCTTCCCCAAGGGCGGCTTCCCGGCTCCGCAGGGCGGCTACTACTGCGGTGTCGGCGCCGACGAGATCTTCGGCCGTGACGTCGTCGAGGCGCACCTGGAGAACTGCCTGAAGGCGGGTCTCGCGATCTCCGGCATCAACGCCGAGGTCATGCCGGGCCAGTGGGAGTTCCAGGTCGGCCCGGTCTCCCCGCTGGAGGTCTCCGACCACCTGTGGGTGGCCCGCTGGCTGCTCTACCGCACCGCCGAGGACTTCGACGTCGCCGCCACCCTCGACCCGAAGCCGGTCAAGGGCGACTGGAACGGCGCCGGTGCGCACACCAACTTCTCCACCAAGGCGATGCGCGAGACCTACGAGGCGATCATCACCGCGTGCGAGTCGCTCGGTGAGGGCTCCAAGCCCCTCGACCACGTCAAGCACTACGGCGCCGGCATCGACGACCGCCTGACCGGTCTGCACGAGACCGCCCCGTGGAACGAGTACTCCTACGGCGTCTCCAACCGTGGCGCCTCGGTCCGCATCCCGTGGCAGGTCGAGAAGGACGGCAAGGGTTACATCGAGGACCGCCGCCCGAACGCCAACGTGGACCCGTACCTGGTGACCCGCCTGATCGTGGACACCTGCTGCTCCGCGCTGGAGAAGGCCGGACAGGTCTGATCCCGGCCTGATCCGGGATCAGGCCGGGGCTTCCCGGATCCGATCCCCGACTCTTCCCGGAAGGGGCGCCCGCCGACTCGGCGGGCGCCCCTTCCGCTTGTCTCCCCGCAACGGGACGAGGACCAGAACGAGGGGTGCCTCGTCCAAGCAGTGAGAGGAGTCTCCTGTCCGGGGCGGCTGTCTGCTTCAATGGGCGCATGGCCGGCTTCCAGAACCACACCGCGACGGGTCGTCACGACCTCGAACCGTTCTGGCCTTCCCGTCAGCACCACGACTTCGACCGGGTGTGTTGCCGCGCGACGAACGCGCCGGCCCTCTAAAGCCGTTACCCCAGGTCTTCGGCCGGCGCGAACGACGTACGTCCCCCGACGAGCCCGACCACGAATCGCGGCCGTCGCCTCCTGACGAACCTCTCGCGCGAAAGAGCTGACCTCTCATGGCGACCACTCGTTCCCTGCCCGACGCCCCCTCCCTCCCCGCCCCGGCCCGGCACCGCCTGCGTGCGGTGGCCCGCGACGAGGTCGTGGACGTGACGGACTTCCTGCCGCCGGGTGCCACCTGGCTGCCCGCTCCGCCGCACACCCTGCCCACTCTGCCGGGACAGCCGCCGATGATCGGCTACCTGGTGCTCGTACCGGCCGACCAGCAGCCGCCGTTCCCTCCGGTGGCGGTGCCCGACCCGCCGGCCGGCAGCGAGGCCGCGCCCGGCGGCGAGGCCCTCGTGCGGATCGACTCCGTGCAGCGCACCGCGTGGGTCAGGGGGAGTGAACTCGAACTGACCTACCTGGAGTTCGAGCTGCTCGCCCACCTCGTCGCGCACCCGAACCGGGTGCACACCCGCGACCAGCTCGTCACCACCGTGTGGGGCTACGGACATGTGGGGGACGGCCGTACCGTCGACGTCCACATCGCCCGGCTGCGCCGCAAGCTGGGCGCGGAGCACCGCCGGGCCATCCAGACGGTGCGCCGGGTCGGCTACAAGTACACCCCGCCGACCGGCCACTGATCCTCTGCCGACGCCTCTGCCGACGCCTCTGCTGACGGCAGAGGACGGTTCCCTCCCGACGCCCGGCCGGGCAGAGTCACCGGCATGAGACTTCTGGTGCTGGGTGGTACAGCGTTCGCGGGACGGGCCGTCGTCGAGGCGGCCCTCGGGCGCGGCTGGGAGGTGACCGTCCTCAACCGGGCACGGCACGCGCCCGTCCCCGGTGCGCGGACCCTGGTCGGCGACCGGACCGCGCCCGGCGGCCTCGACGCGCTCGAGGACGGTGAGTGGGACGCCGTCGTCGACACCTGGTCGGCGGCGCCCCGCTCGGTGCACGAGGCGGCGCGGCTGCTGCGGGGCCGCGCCCGCCGGTATGTGTACGTGTCGAGCTGCTCGGTGTACACGTGGGCCCCGCCCGCCGGGTACGCCGAGGACGCGCCGCTCGTCGAGGGCGCCGAGCCCGACGCGGAGCAGACCGACTACGCCCGCGACAAGCGGGGCGGCGAGCTGGCCGCCGTCGAAGCGTTCGGGGAGGCGGACTCCGTGCTCGTACGGGCCGGGCTGATCCTCGGGCCGTACGAGAACGTCGGCCGACTGCCCTGGTGGCTGACCCGGACCGCCCGCGGCGGCCCGGTCCTGGCGCCGGGACCGCACGAACTGCCCCTTCAGTACGTCGATGTCCGCGATCTCGCCGAATGGGTCCTCGGGGCGGTGGAGCAGGGCCTCAGCGGGCCGTTCAACCTGATCAGCCCCCAGGGGCACGCCACGATGGGCGAGTTGCTGGAGGCGTGCGTGCGGGTCACCGGCGGTCCGGCGGAACTGCGCTGGACCGCCCCGGAGACCGTCCTCGACGCGGGCATCGAGCCGTGGACGCAGTTGCCCGTGTGGGTGCCGCCGGGCAGTGACATGCACGACGCCCTGCACTCGGCGGACGTCTCACGGGCGGTGGCCACCGGACTGACCTGCCGGCCGGTCGCGGAGACCGTCGCCGACACCTGGCGGTGGCTCCAGGAGATCGGCGGCGAGGCCCCCCTGCGCCCGGACCGCCCGCAGAAGGGTCTGGACCCTGAGGTGGAGGCGAAGGTGCTGGCGGCGGGTGCGAAGTAGCGGTTGGGCCCACCGCGGCCACCAGGACCCCGGGCCGAGCGCCGGCGCAGCGCAGCCGTTCGGCCCCGCGGCAGCCAGGACCCCGGGCAGCAGCGGGTACCCAGCAGCCGTCGGGCCCACCCCGGCCACCAGGACCCCGGGCCGAGCGCCGGCGCGGCGCAGCCGTTCGGCCCCCGCGGCAGCCAGGACCCCGGAGGCAGGTGTACCTGACACCACCTCCCGGTCCGGGGGTTCGGCCCAGTGCCTCCGGCCCGCCGGTCGGCCAGACTGACCGGCATGAACACCAACACGAAGGGCGACGGCGGCGGTTCGAGGGCCAGGGGCATGCTGCGCGCCGCCGGGCGCGGGTTCGTGCTGGCCGTGGCCTTGCTCCCACTGGCCGTCCTGTGCCTCACCCTCACCGTCGTGTCGATCGCCCTCATCCCCATCGGCGTCGGCATCGTCACCACGCCCTACGTCCTGACCGGCGTGCGCATGTTCGCGAACTGGCGGCGGGTGCTCGCCGCCGAGTGGGGCGGGGTGCGCATCCCGTCGGCGTACCGGCCGATACCGGAGGGCGCCAACCCCTGGACGCGCACCTTCACGATGCTGAGGGACCCGGCGACCTGGCGGGATCTGCGGTGGCTGCCGGTCGACATGACGGCGGGGTTCCTGACCGCGCTGCTGCCGGCGATCCTCGTCCTCTACCCGCTGGAGGGGTTCACGCTGGCGTTCGGGCTGTGGCGGGTCTACGGCGACGACCCCTACTGGTACGGGTTCGTGCCCGTCTCCGACCAGGCCTCCGCGCTCGGCGCCGCCGCCCTGGGCGCCGTCCTGCTCATCCTGGCCCACCGGTACGCGGTGAGCGCCTTCCAGGTCCACTTCCGCCTGACCCGGGCCGTCCTCACCCCCAGCCAGGCCGAACTCGCCGAGCGGGTCCGCGTGTTGACGGAGACGCGGCGGGACGCCGTGGACACCTCCGCCTCCGAACTGCGGCGCATCGAGCGCGACCTGCACGACGGGGCCCAGGCCCGCCTGGTGGCGATGGGCATGGACCTCGGGACGGTCGAGATGCTCGTCGACAGGGACCCCGAGCAGGCCAAGCAGCTCCTCGCCCAGGCCCGCCGGTCCTCCGCCGACGCCCTCGCCGAACTGCGCGACCTGGTGCGCGGCATCCACCCGCCGGTGCTCGCCGAACGCGGACTGGGCGACGCCGTGCGGGCGTTGGCGCTGCGGTTGCCGACGCCCACCGAGGTGACCGTGGAGCTGCCCGGCCGGACCGACGCCCCCGTGGAGTCGGCGGCGTACTTCGCGTGCAGCGAGGTCCTCACCAACGCCGTCAAGCACTCCGGCGCCGACCGGATCTGGATCGACCTGCACCACGCGGACGGCCATCTGCGGATCTCCGTGACCGACAACGGCGGGGGCGGCGCGGCGATCGGGGCCGGCTCCGGGCTGGCCGGGGTCGAGCGGCGACTGGGTACATTCGACGGCGTCCTGGCCGTCAGCTCCCCGGCGGGCGGTCCCACCATGGTGACCATGGAGATTCCGTGCGTGTTGTCCTAGCCGAAGACCTGTTCCTGCTCCGGGACGGACTCGTCCGGCTCCTGGAGGCGTTCGGCTTCGAGATGGCCGCCGCCGTCGAGAGCGGACCCGAACTGGAACGGGCCCTCGCCGAACTGAAGCCGGACGTCGCCGTCGTCGACGTCCGGCTTCCGCCGACCCACACCGACGAGGGCCTCCAGTGCGCCCTGAGGGCCCGGCGGGAGCGGCCGGGCCTGCCGGTACTGGTCCTGTCCCAGCACGTGGAGCAGTTGTACGCGCGCGAGCTGCTCGCCGACGGCACTGGCGGGGTTGGCTACCTGCTCAAGGACCGGGTTTTCGACGCGGAACAGTTCGTGGACGCCGTACGGCGGGTGGCGGCGGGCGGGACCGCGATGGACCCGCAGGTGATCCAGCAGTTGCTGGCCCGGCGCGGTGACGACCGGCCGCTGGCCCGGCTGACGCCGCGCGAGCGGGAGGTGATGGAGCTGATGGCGCAGGGCCGGTCGAACACGGCGATCGCCCAGAAGATGGTCGTCACCGAGCGGGCCGTGGCGAAACACACCGCCAATATCTTCGTCAAACTGGGTCTGGAGGTCTCGGACGACGACAACCGGCGGGTCCTGGCCGTGCTGGCCTATCTGGACCGGGGCCGGTGACCGCCACAACGCCCGTGCCCTGTGCGACCGTTGAGGCGGAATTGTCCCAGGGGCCTCTCATCAATTTCTGAGACGGCTGAACACCTCCGGGGCGGCGCGCGTATGAAGAGTCGCCGCTTCACTCCTGTCGGGCGCCTCGATGCGACCCCGCAAGGAAGTCAGAGGAGTTCCATGGGACGCAACACACGTAAACGCCGTTCGTCGATGGCCAACAAGGCCATAGCCGCGTCGGCGGCCCTAGCGCTCGGTGGGGGCGGGCTGATCTGGGCGAACTTCTACGCTTCTGCGCACGAGTCGAAGAACTCGTCACAGAACCAGACCAAGGCCGCCACCGCCGCCGCGCAAGTGGCCACCATCTCCTGCCCCGACGTCGGGCAGAAGCTGACGGATGTGCCCCGGGGGGCACGCTCGGGGGTCGACAGGGAGCTGGCGAACCTCGACAAGCAGATCACCGAGGCCTACGCCCGGCTCGCCTCCACTCGCCAGGCACAGACCAATGACTCCGGTTTCGTCCAGAACGCGATCGTCGGCCCCCTCAAGGACAAGAGGGTCGCCACGATCGACCGGATCCGCATCAACATCGAGCGCTCGGGCGGTCAGGCCCAGAACCTGGGCCAGCTCGCCGCCTGCACCACTCAGGGCGCGCAGACCAACGCCGGCGGCGGTCAGCAGGGCGGTGGCCAGCAAGGCGGCGGCCAGCAAGGCGGCGGCCAGCAAGGCGGCGGCCAGCAAGGCGGCGGCCAGCAGGGCGGTGGCGACCAGAACGGTGGCGAGCAGGACGGCGGCCAGCAGGGCGGCGGTGGCCAGGCCGGCAACGGCCCGGCCGCGGCGGACTTCGTCGACATCACCAAGGTCCAGCAGAACGCCCAGCCCGGCGTCGGTGCGAACGGTCTGCGCGCGAACGGCAACAGCGGATCGCGCGGCACCTTCACCAGCGTCTGCGGCACCAACGGCAACGACAACCACAACACGGACAACGTGATTGCCGCCCCCGGTGTCGCCAACGGCGCGCACCACCTGCACGACTACGTCGGCAACCAGAACAACGACGCTTTCGCCAGCGATCAGGAGCTGGCGGCTGCCGAGACCAGCTGCCAGAACCAGGGCGACAAGTCGTCGTACTTCTGGCCGGTGCTGCGTGTCCAGGACGGCACGCAGGAGTTCGACCAGAACAACGACGGCGGCGGCAAGGAGGGCAACATCGGCAAGATCCTCCAGCCGGCCCAGGCCCAGCTGAAGTTCGTCGGCAACAAGCGGGGCAAGGTCGTCGCGATGCCGACGGCGCTGCGCATCATCACCGGTGACGCCAAGGCCTTCGTCAACGGCAACGCCAACGCCAACGTCAACTGGAGCTGCACCGGCTTCGAGAACAAGGTGCAGCTGGAGGACAAGTACCCGATCTGCCCGCAGGGCAGCCAGGTCGTCCGCACGAGCAACTTCCAGAGCTGCTGGGACGGTAAGAACACCGACAGCGCCAACCACCGCACGCACATGGCGTTCGTCCAGGCCAACGGAAGCTGTGCGAACGGTTTCAAGGCGATCCCCCAGCTCCAGGTCCGTCTGGTCTACAACGTCCCGGCGCCCAAGCTCCAGAACGGGCAGGTCGTGAACCCGTACGCGGTCGACTCCTTCCCGGAGAACCTGCACAAGCCGATCACCGACCACAACGACTTCATCAACTTCTTCTCCCAGAACACGATGAACAAGATGGTCAACTGCATCAACACCGGCAAGAAGTGCAAGTAGGTCCCGGCCTGAGCACACGCTGAGTCCGGCCACACGGGCGAAGGCCGGCGGTGAGAATTTCTCACCGTCGGCCTTCGCCTTTGCCGTATGCGTTTCCCGCTGTTTCCGTCCACCGCTCCGGAGATTCAGTGTCCGGAGTGCGTCGCGCCCTCCGACGGCTCGTGCACCGAGTGGTCCGTGCCCTCCTCGATGTCACCGCCGAGCGTGTCCCGCAGCGCCGTGACGGTGCTGGTCTCCTCGCCCACGGCCACCCACTTGCGGCCGACCAGGTAGTGACCGCCGTAGTCCTTGGCGCCGTTGATCCACTCGCGCTGGCCGCGGTCGGTGGCGAACGTCAGCAGGATGAACTTTCCGGCGGCGTTCTTGCAGATCGCCTGCCGGAGTTCGTCGGCGTCGGTCTGCATGTCGGGCGTGCACTTCACCTCGGCGGCCAGGTGCTCCAGGCTGCCGGTCGCGGTCACCGGCACGCTCTTCTCCGTGCCTCCGTCGGAACCACAGCCCGTCAGCACCAGCGCCGCCGCGGCGGCCGCCGTCACCGCGAGCATCGATCGGGTCACCTTCATCTGTTCCTCCCTGCGAGAGCCTCGCTCTGGATACGGCTCCCGCGCGCGGTGCGCTCAAAATACCCGGCGCCCTCTCCGGGGCGGCAGCCGTACGAGGGTGAAGCGGACCGGGAGGACCGCGTGGCCGCCACCCCGCCGCCCTC
>NZ_JARGEF010000241.1:0-12486 GCF_033794725.1 Streptomyces sp. ID05-39B
CTCCCGCCCTCCCGCCGGAGTGGGCCGCGAGCGCCGCGGCCGGGGTGACCATCCCCCGGCTCAGTCGTTCTGCTGGACGTGCAGTCACAGGATGTCGCCCCGCGCCCCGCACCCGGTTCCGCCGCAGACCGGACCGTCGACGTCGAGCAGGCCGAGGCCGCGCTCGTCGAGCACTACCCGCGTCTGGTCCGGCTCGCCTATCTGGTGCTGCCGCCCCGCCTCAGCCGCGGCAGGCGCGTCCTCACCGCCCACGCCCTCGTCCAGCGCGCGCTGCCCCGCCGCCGCACCTCGGCCCCCGCCATCCCCGCCCAGTCCACCGCCCGCGACGGCGACCCCGGCTACGCCTACGTCCGCCTCCAGGTCGTGCGTACGGCGCTGGAGGCCGGCCTGCCGCTGCGCCGCCGGGCCCTGCCCCGGCGGGCCCAACTGCCGCCGCTGCTCCCGCAGGTGTGGGGGCTGCGCCTCTTCCCGCGCTCCGGCGGCGCCGACGAACTCGCCCTGGACCAGCGGCTGTCCGCGCTCTCCGGCCCGGCCCGTGCCGCCTATGCCCTGCGCGGTCTGGAGAACCTCCCCGACGGCGATGTGCGCGAGGTGCTGACCGAGGCCGGCGTCGACGCCGCGGACGCCGCCCTGCGGGAGGCAGACACGGTCGCCGCGCGGTACGCGCTGCTCGACTCCCCCGAGTTCGACCCCTGCTCGCTCCAGGTCCGCCCCACCGACCTGATGCGACGGCGCCAGCACACCAAGGCGGCGCTCGCCGCCGCCGCCGCACTCGCCGTGTGCGGCACCCTCTTCGCGCTGCCCGGCGACGGCTGGGGACCCGACGGTGCGGCCGCCCCGGCGTACGCGCGCAACCCGGCGGCCGAGGCCGCCCTCGACCCCGGGCGGCTGGTGAGGATCTCCCCCGCCGCCTGGAAGACCTCCGCGCGCACCGACTTCTCCGTCTGGCCCGCGCGCGGCGGCCTCACCGGCGACGACGCGCTGCTGCGCCGCGCCCTCGCCGTCTGGGCCCGCCCCGGCGACCGGGTCCGCGTCTCGTCCACGCCCGGCACCCCGTCCGGCGGCCCCGCGGGACCTCCCCAGTTGCTGTACGCGGGCGATGTCGCCACGGCCCGCGTGGTCATCCTGTACGACGGCCTGCGCATCGCCCGCTACGCCGAACCGAAGGACGGCACGGCGGGGGCGGCGCTGGACTTCGCGCGGGTGGACGGCGCGACCGGCGCCGAGGCGGCCGCGGTGGTCCTGGACCGGGCCGACGGCAACGTCCGCTATCTCACGGCACCCTGGGTGTCGAAGGCGGCCGAGCGGGACCTGTCGAAGCCAGGCGCGGGAATGATGGACCTGAGCCTGGCCGAGGGCATCACCTCGCCGCTGTCCAGCCCGGCCACCCGCGCCGGCGCCTGCACCACGTGGAACGTGCTCCAGGTGACCGACGCCTCCGGGTCGTATCTGCTGAGCGACCTCGGTGAGCTGGTGCCCGCCCGGCTGACCGCGGGCCGGCCCACCTCGCCGAAGGAGGCGACGGGCGCGGAGGCGCTGCGTACCTGGGCGCCGTTCGCCTGCTCGCTGGGCGAGGTCCGGGCGCAGGGCGTGCGGACGGTCAACGCCTGGGCGTACGCGCGTCAGCCGCTGCCCGACTCCGGCGGACAGGCCGGGTGGGTGTGCACGCGCGCCGACACCTGGCGGGGCGACGGGAGCCGGGTGCTGGCCCAGTTCCACACGCCGGGCGGACTGTTCGGGGCGGTCACGGCGCAGGCCGGGGACGTTCCCGCCTGCGGTCCGCGTGATCCGCATGTGCTGGCCGGGGTGCTGTGGAAGTCGGAGGCGGGCACCTGGTACCTGCTCGCCGCCGGTGACAAGGACACCGAGTCGGTGCGCACGACGGGCGGGGTGCGCGCGTCCGGGAAGGGCAGCCGGCTGGCCGTACCGACGCAGCAGGGCACGCAGGCCGGGCTGGAGGGAACGCTGGAGGGCGGCCGGACGATCAGGGGCCTCCGCTGAGGAGCCGTTGGTTCGGCAGTACTCGCTGTGCGGGGACGCGGCGGACACCGCGTCACCGCCGGAGGAGGTCGTGCAGCCCGGGGCGGGGCGGGTGACGGTGGTAGCCGAGGACGAGGACGGGCGGCCCGGCCTGGACGCGCTGTTCGCTGAACTGTCCGGCAGGGCCGCGGTCTGCTGCTGCGGGCCGGAGCGGTTCCTGGCGGCCGTGGCGCAGCGGGTGCCGGACGTCCGGTCCGAGCGGTTCGCCGCCGGGGTGGTGAACGGCGGCGCCTTCGAGTGGAACTGCGGCGCAGCGGCACGATGTCGACGGTCGGGGTGACTTCTCCGGGCCGGCGGCGGCGCGGGCCGAGCTGCCGGACACGGCGTACTCGTGCGAGCAGGGCTTCTGCGGGACCTGCCGGCAGCGGGTGCTGAAGGGCGAGGTGGAGCGCCGGGACGTGTGTCTGACCGACGCGGAGCGTGGCGACTCGATGCTGATCCGTGGGTCCCGGGCCCGGAGTGACCGTCTGGTGCTCGACGTGTGAGGACGCCGTACGCACACCAGGGTCGGTCCGGTCCGTTCGCGTCCGGATTCGATCGGTAAGGTGTTCGTATGACTACCGGGGTTCGCCGCCGCATGGGCGTGGAGGAGCGGCGGCAGCAGTTGATCGGCGTCGCTCTCGAACTGTTCGCCCGCCGGTCCCCCGACGAGGTCTCCATCGACGAGATAGCGGCGGCGGCGGGCATCTCGCGACCGCTCGTCTATCACTACTTCCCCGGTAAACTCAGCCTGTACGAGGCCGCGCTGAAGCGGGCCTCGGAGGATCTGGCGAGCCGGTTCGCCGAACCGCACGAGGGGCCGCTGGGGTCCCGGCTGCTGCGGGTGATGCGCCGGTACTTCGACTTCGTCGACGCCCACGGCCCCGGCTTCTCGGCCCTGATGCGGGGCGGCCCGGCGGTCGGCTCCTCCACCACGAACGCGCTCGTCGACTCCGTGCGCCAGGCCGCCTACGAGCAGATCCTGTCGCATCTGGAGGTCACCGAGGCGCCCGTGCGGCTCGAACTGATCGTCCGTTCCTGGATCTCGCTCGCCGAGTCGACCGCGCTGATCTGGCTGGACGGGCGGCGCATCCCGCGCGAGGAGCTGGAGGTCAAGCTCGTGCGCGACTTCGCCGCCCTGACCGCCGTCACCGCCGCCTACGACGAGGAGCTGCGGGCCCTGCTGCGGCCGGTCCTGGGCGGGGAACCGGCCGACGGCCCCTTCGGCGACCTGGTCACCCGGCTCATCGCCCTGGCGTCCTGAGCGGGTTCAGCCCTCGTACTTGCGGTACGAGGGGTCGAGGTCGCGTACCTCGGCGGAGGCGTGCACGGCCAGTTCCGCCGTCGGCTTGACGTGCTGGCGCAGCAGTTCGAGGACGGCCTCGGTGAGCTGGGCCTTGGTCTCCTCGGTGCGGCCGGCCAGCAGGGCGATGTGGACGTGCACGAGGGCGTGGCCCTCGGTGTCGGCGCCGACGGTGACGTCCTCGGTGCGGCGGAACCGCGTCTTGCAGGCCGGCGGCTTGGCGGCGGCGATCTCGACCACGGCCTCGTGCAGCGCGGTGGCGAAGCCGGGCCGGTCGAAGTCGTCGGCGAGACGGTCGGAGTAGTCGACGGTGATCTGCGGCATGGGGACCCCTTCTGGACGGCCCGGTGGCGGGCGGCGAAGGCCAGCCTATTGCGCGAGCCGCATCGCCGGCATGGCGATGTCGTCCTCCCGTGCGCGGCCGAACAGGTCGAGCAGGGTGTCCAGTCCCTGGCAGCGGTCCGCCGGGGCGAGCGTGGCGGCGGAGAAGTGCACGACGGGCGGCCCGGCCATGTGCGGGCGGGCCTTGATCCGGCGGCACAGGTCGAAGCCGCTCATGTCGGGCAGGTCGACGTCGACGAGGGCCACATCGGGCAGGGTGCCCGCCGCGCAGCCGTGCGTCGAGTTCGGCGAGTGCCGTGCGGCCGGTGGTGGCCGTGACGACCTGGTGGCCGGCGCGGCGCAGCCGGTTGCCCGGGGCGAACCGGCCGGCCGTGGAGTCGTCCACGGCCAGTACGGTCACCTCGGTCCGCCTGCCGTTGGCGCCCATCGCCTCGACTCCCGGACACACCGGTGGAGCAGACCCGGTTCGGGGTCTGCTCCACGAAGGTGGTGCGATGGTCAGGAAGTGCGGGTGAAAACGGCGACGGTTCGTGCCGGAACGGTGAAGGTGCCGGTCGGCGCCGCATAGTCCGCGGACTTGACGGTGGGGTCGGTTCCGGCGGCCTGCACGGGGTGCAGGCGGTATCCGGTCCCGGCCAGGGAGCCGACCCGCTGGCGCTGTGCGTCGGGCGTCGCGTTGAACACGACGACCAGATCGCCGAGTTCCATGGTGATCACGCCGGGTGTCTCGTCCTTGCCCGACAGCGGGAAGGAGAGCGCCGACTGCACCTGGGCGGCCGTACCGAGGGAGAACTCCTTCTGCGTCGTACGGATCCTCAGCAGGTCCTGATAGGCGGCGGAGGTGCCGTCGATCTGGGCGCAGCCGACGCCGACCTTGGTCAACAAAGGCTTGGCGTAGGGCCACTTGGCGGCGTTGTCGGCGGCCGGGGGCAGTCCGCCGGCGAAGCCGTTGCCGTCGGCGCAGTTCCAGTGGATCGCGTTGAACCAGTCTCCGCTGTCGTAGGAGTTGCGGTCGAGGGACTTGGAGCGCAGCAGGTCGGTGCCGGCCTGGGAGAGCGCCGGGCCCTGGGAGAGGGTGGCCGTGGCCATCGCCAGGACCTGCATGCGGGCCCGCTCGGCGGCGGAGGTGTCCGCCGGCAGTTTGAAGGCGAGGGCGTCGAACAGCGACTCGTTGTCGTGGGCGTCGGCGTAGGCGAGGGCGTCGCCGGGGGCGTCCGCGTAGCCGGCCGGGGCGCCGTTGTAGTCGACCTGTGCGCCGGTGACGTCCTTGCCGTCGGTGTCGGTGAAGCGGTAGGCGGCGAGGTTGCCGCTCAGCCCGACCTTGATGAGGTCCTGGTAGTGCAGCAGGCGGGCCTTCTGCTCCGCCGGAGTTCCGTTGCCGGTGGAGGAGTTGGGGTCGGTGTAGAGACCGGAGGCGAAGCCCTGGACGCCGGGGTCCTCGTCGAAGGGGCCGCCGCCGCGGACGGCGTCACGGGCCCGGTCGGAGAAGGTGGCGATGCCCGTCCCGGCCATGTTCTTCTGCGTGGCCTGGACGAAGCGGGCGTCGTCGGCGACCTCGCCGAAGTTCCAGCCCTCGCCGTACAGAATGATCTTCTTGCCGTCGACGCCGTCCCTGGCGAGGGTGAGTGCGTCGAGCGCCTTCCTGACGGCGAGGATGTTGGCCTTGGGGTGGTGGCCCATGAGGTCGAAGCGGAACCCGTCGACCTTGTACTCCTTGGCCCAGGTGACGAGGGAGTCGACGACCAGCTTGCCCATCATGGCGTTCTCGGTGGCCGTGTTGGCGCAGCAGGTGCTGTTGGCGACCGAGCCGTCGGCGAGGAGGCGCTGGTAGTAGCCGGGCACGACCTTGTCGAGCACGCTGGTGGAGGCCTGTCCTGCGGCGGCGGTGTGGTTGTAGACGACGTCCATGACGACGCGCAGGCCGTCCTGGTTCAGCGCCTTGACCATCTCGCGGAACTCGACGGTACGGGCGGTGCCGTCGGGGTCGCTCGCGTAGGAGCCCTCGGGGACCGTGTAGTGGTAGGGGTCGTACCCCCAGTTGTAGGCGTCCTTGGCGGCGGCCTTGGCCACGCACTCCTGCTGCTTGTCGGAGTCGGCGGGGAAGGAGGCGAGGTCGCAGTCGACGGTCGCCTGGTCGGCCTTCTTCTCGGGGATGGTGGCGATGTCGAAGGCGGGCAGGAGGTGGACGTAGGAGGTGCCCGACTTCGCCAGCTCGCGCAGGTGCTTCGAGCCGTCGCTGTCGCGGTCGGTGAAGGCGAGGTAGGTGCCGGGGTCGGCGGCCGTCGGGTCGGCCACCGAGAAGTCCCGGACGTGCAGTTCCTGGATCTGGGCGTCCTTGAGGGGGACGGCGGCGGGCTTGGCCAGCTTCGACCAGCCCTTGGGCGCCAGGGACTTGTCCGCCAGGTCGACGACCAGGCTGCGCTCGGAGTTCGCGGTCAGGGCGACGGAGTAGGGATCGGTGACCTTGTTGGTGACGATCTGGCGGACGCTGGGCGCCCACACCGTGACGGCGTACCGGTAGGGCTTGTTCTTCCAGGACCTGGGGCCGGTCACGGACCAGACGCCGGTGGCGTCGTCGCGCTTCATCCCGACTGTGGAGCCGTCGAGTTCCAGGGTCACCTTCTGCGCGGTGGGCGCCCAGACGGCCAGGGTGGGACGGCCGTCGCGGAACGTCGGGCCGAGGTGGGCCTTCGTCGCGCCCGCGTAGAGGTCGTCGAGGACGCCCGCGGTCTGTACGCCGGTCGCCGCGAGGACGGCCCCGTTCACGGCCCGCTGGGAGGCGACGACCTGCCCGCGGAGTGCCTCGCGGACGCGGTCGCGGTCACGCGGGTCGACGGTCCAGGCGGTGTGACCCTTCAGGTGCGGGAACTTCGCCTTCTGGCCGTCGGTGAGCGTGCTCTTCGCGAGCCGCAGCCAGCGCTGGTCGGCGCCGGTGAGCGCACCGTCCTTCGCCGCGACCGAGCCGGTGCGCGAGTACAGCAGTTGGGTGGAGGCGGCCGCGTCGGAGCCGTTCCAGGCGACGGTGTTCCGGTCGATCCAGACCGCCTTGGAGGTGGTCAGGTCGAGGGCCGCGGCGGAGCCGGCGGGCTGCGGCAGGAGGTACTTCTCCTGGCCGTCGAGGAGCCACACCTCGTGGCCGCTCGCCGTGAGGTCCAGCGACTGGTCGGTGGGGAGGTCCTTCTCGTCGCCCTTGTGGAGGATGTAGCTGAGGCTGGTGGCGCCCTCGGCGAGAGGCACCTCGAAGACGGCGCCGTAGCTGTCGGTGCGCACCGGCTTCAGCGGGTTCGACCACTCGGTGGGGTTCGCGGCGCCCGTCCAGGTGTGCAGGCCCCAGCCCTCGTAGGCGCCGTCGGCCCGGTGGTGGTGCAGGACGGCCTTGCTCCTGTCCTGCGCGGGCTGCTCGGGCCGCTCGGTGAGGACGGTCTCCTTGCCCTGCTCGATCCAGATCTCGCCGCTCTTCGTGACGTCGATGGTGCGGTCCGCGGAGACGTCCTTGTTGCCCTGCCCGTCGATGACGAGGAAGCCGACGCCGGTCGCGCCGGGCTTGAGCTTGACGTAGGCGAAGGCGCCGTACGCGTCACGGCCGGTGAAGGGGTGGCTGTCGGGCCAGTTCGTCGACTCGCCCTCGGCGAGGTCTCCCCAGGCGTACAGGCCCCAGTTCGCGTAGTCGCCGTCGGTGCGCTTGTAGTGGACGACCGCGTAGTCGCGGGAGGAGGCGGTGGGGGTCTCGGGCACCGGCGGGGTGCCGGTGGCCGAGGCGGCGGTAGCGCTCGCCGTGCGCCCGGCCGAGTCGATCACGACGGCCTTGTAGCGCAGGGCCGTCTGTGCCGGTACGTCCTCACCGATGACCTGCGTGACCTTGTACGGGGCGTGGTCGGCGGAGCCGAGGGTCCTCCACGGGCCGTTGCCGACCTGCGCGGCGAAGACGACGCGGTTGAGCCCGCCGCCGTCCACGTCGGCGCTCAGCTCGACGGTGCCGGTGGCTCCGGCGGCCGGGGCCTCGAGGGAGACGGTCGGCCTGGTGGCCGGGGCGGTGGGCTTTCCGGCCGCCTTGAGGACGATCGCGGCGCCCGCCGGGACGGTGACGGTGATCTTCTTGTCGGCGTCCGAGGTGACCTTGGCGTCCGTGCCGTAGAGGCCGTCGAAGCGCATGCCCGCCGAACCGGTGGCGAAGGTCGCCTGCTTGGACTCGCTCGCGTTGTTGAAGGCGACGAGGTACTCGGTGCCGCTCTTGACGTCGGTGCGGGAGAAGGCGTAGACGCCGGCGCCGTCGGCCGCGTACCGCTCGGTCTGGATGCCGTCGGTCAGGGCCGGGTTGGCCTTGCGGAGCTGGGAGAGGGCGCTGATCTGCCGGTAGAGCGGGGCGCGGGTGTTGTAGGCGTCACCGGCGTGGGTGCGGTCGGTGCCGATCTGGTCGTCGTCCAGGTAGTCGGCGGTGCGGGAGGCGAACAGGGTCTGGCGGGCGTCCTTGTCGCCGCCCGCGCCGGTGAAGCCCTGCTCGTCGCCGTAGTAGACGACGGGGTTGCCGCGGCTGAGGAACATCAGCTCGTTGGCGAGCCGGTCCTTGGCGAGGAGTTCGGCGTCCGTGGCCTTGGGGTTGTCCTGGTTCAGGAAGTGGCCGAGGCGGCCCATGTCGTGGTTGCCGAGGAAGGTGACCTGCTCGTAGGCGTTGGCCTTGTCGGTGGTGTACCGGTAGTCGTCACCGAAGACGGAGGCCAGTCTCTTCGCGCTGCCGCCCTGGGAGGCGTACTGGCGGGCCGCCTCCTGGAAGGGGAAGTCGAGGGTGGCGTCGAGGCGGCCCTGGGTGACGTACGGGGAGGTGACGGCGGTGTCGGCGGAGTAGACCTCGCCGAACATGAAGAAGTCGTCGCGGCCCCGCTTCGCCGCGTAGGCGTCGAGGGCGGTGGCCCACTGGGTCCAGAACTCCATGTTCACGTGCTTGACGGTGTCGATGCGGAAACCGTCGACGCCGAAGTCACGCACCCAGCGCTGGTAGATCTTCTCCATGCCCTGGACGACCTCGGGACGCTCGGTCCACAGGTCGTCGAGACCGGAGAAGTCTCCGTACGCCGAACTCTCGCCGGCGAAGGTGGAGTCGCCCCGGTTGTGGTACATCGTGGGGTCGTTGAGCCAGGAGGGAACCTTGAGGTTCCTCTTCGCCGACGGCACGGTGGGCGTGCGGGGGAACGAGTCGGCGTCGGCGTCGGGGAAGTCGCCGGTGCCCGCGTGGTCGGCGTCGTCGAAGGGCTCGCCGTCCTCGGTCAGGTACGGGAAGGCGCCCTTGGCGAGGTAGCCGTAGGACTTCTCCTCGTAGTCGATGACGTCGGCGGTGTGGTTGGTGATGACGTCGAAGAAGACCTTCATCCCCTTGGCGTGCGCCTTGTCGATGAGGGTTTCGAGGTCCGCGTTGGTGCCGAAGTGCGGGTCGACCTGGGTGAAGTCGGTTATCCAGTAACCGTGGTAACCGGCCGACGCGTCGTTTCCGCTGCCCTGGACGGGCTGGTTCTTGAAGATGGGCGCCATCCACAGGGCGGTGGTGCCGAGGCCCTTGATGTAGTCGAGGCGCTGGGTCAGGCCCTTCAGGTCGCCGCCCTGGTAGAAGCCCTTGTCGGTGGGGTCGTAGCCGGTGGCGAGGCGGGAACCGGTCAGCCCGCCCCGGTCGTTCTTCGCGTCGCCGTTGGCGAAACGGTCCGGCAGGACGAAGTAGAACTGCTCGCGGGTGAGGTCGTGCCGGGCGGCGGTCTTCGCGAGCGCCGCGTCGGAGGGCGGCGGGGGCGGGGTGGCGGCGTCGGCCGCGAGGGGCTGCACGAGGGCGGCCGCGAGGGCGGCCGCGGTGACCGCGGCGACCCGTCCGGCACGGGTGGTGCGGCGCGTCCCGGGCGCCGGCCATCTCGGTGTCACAGGTGTGAACTCCTTGCGATTACGGCTCATTGGGTCCGACCCCTGCGCCACGGGACGGCTGTGTCGCCGGGCGCCGGCGCGACCGTATCCCCGACGAAAGGCTTACAGCAAGGGTCGTGAAAGTAACAGAAAGAAATTTCAACGACCCTTGCTGTCAGGCGGTCAGCAGCTCGACTTGCCCGCGTAGATCGCCAGCGCCGTGTTCGCGCCCAGGGTGGCGGTGAACTGCCCGTTCGAACCGACCGTCACCGTCGTGTTGTTCTGCACGTTGCAGTACGTCCCGGCGGGCAGCGAGGTCTGGTAGGTACGGCTCAGGGAACCGCTTTCGTGGTTGATCGCGACGTAGCCCTTGGAGCCGCGGCCGAAGGCGATGGCATCGCCCCCGTTGTCCCACCAGTTGGTGACCGACTGGCCGCGGGTGGCGTTGCGGAAGGCGACCATGCGCTGGATCTCGGGCCAGGCGTGCTGGCACTTCCAGCCGTTCTGCCAACAGGCACCGACGCTGCCCCCGTTGGGCGGACCGGCGTCCGTGTCGGAGAACTCGTAGCCGGAGTTGATGTCCGGGGCGCCGTACGGGTAGGCGAGCATGAAGACGTTGGCGAGGGTGTAGTTGGCGTTGTCCTTGTAGCTGAGCGTGGAGCCGTTGCGCTCGGTGTCGTGGTTGTCGACGAAGACGCCGGAGACGGAGCTGCTCATGTAGCCCCAGCCCTCGCCGTAGTTCTTCAGGTAGGCGAGGTTCTCGTTGTTGAAGACCCGCTTGAGGTCGTAGGCGTAGCGGAACTCCTGGACGTCCCCGTTGCCCGTGTACTCGGTGGGCTGCACGGCCTCGCCGCTGCCGTAAATGGCCTCCTGCTTCCAGTAGGCGTTCGGGTTCGTCAGCCGGGACTTGATGTCGGCGAGGTCGGCGGTGTCGATGTGCTTGGCCGCGTCGATGCGGAAGCCGTCGACGCCGAGGGTGAGCAGGTCGTTCATGTACCCGGCGATCGCGGAACGGACGTAACCCTCAGCCGTGTCCAGGTCGGAGAGGCCTACCAGTTCGCAGCGCTGGACGTTCCAGCGGTCGTTGTAGTTGCTGATCTGGGAGGTGCAGTCGTCGAAGTCGTGCGAGGAGTACAGGCCGGGGTAGTTGTACTTCGTGTACGACGAGCCGCCGGTGCCGGTGCCGCTGCCCGCGGACATGTGGTTGACGACCGTGTCGACGACGACCTTCACGCCCGCCGCATGGCAGGTGTTCACCATGTTCTGGAAGGCCGTACGGTCGCCGAGGCGCCCCGCGATCTTGTAGCTGACCGGCTGGTACGACGTCCACCACTGCGCGCCCCGTATGTGCTCGGCGGGCGGTGAGACCTGCACGTATCCGTAGCCGGCGGGGCCGAGGGTGTTGGTGCACTCCTTGGCGACGGAGGCGAAGTTCCACTCGAAGAGGACGGCGGTGACGTCCTTGACGCCGGGCGGGGAGGCCTGCGCCAACGACGGGGTCATGACAAGGGCGGCGGCGGAGAGGGCCAGCGCCCCGGAGAGGGTTCTGCGTGCCATGTGGGGTTCCTTCGACATTGAAGGTTCTTGCTGAAAGATTCCCGCAATCTTGCGGTGACGCAGATGTTAGAGGCCCGTCGCCTGAAAGGGCAGCGGGCCGTGTGAAGTTGATGCAAGAAGTTTCGGGGGGCCGTCATGGGGTCCTGGTGAACGACACCGTCGTGTCCGTTGGGGCCTTCGCCTCGCCGTCCGCTGGGGCCGTTGGCGACGCACACTGGTCCCGGCCCCGGTCCCGGTACGGATCAGGGTCGGCCGCTCACCGGACATCCCCCAGGCTCAGCTCGGCGCAGCAGTGCTTGCCCGAGACCCTCGCGCCGGGATCCGAGCAGGCCGTACCCCCAGCGGTGACGCGAAGGCGTCGACAAGGCGCGGCCCGCGCCCGCTCTCCGCGGCGGCGTCCACAGCGCGCGACTCCAGAACCCGGTGGCGTGCCCTGTTTCCACCTGTGCGCCACAGGAAGTAAGGACTACGCCAGGGCGCGACTCACGGTGGTCAGTTCAGGGAGCCCGGGGTGCGGGCGACCAGGACGAACTCGTTGTACGGAAAGGCCTTGCCCACCGCCCGGGAGAACGGGAACGAGTACGTGCGCTCGATGGTCAGGCCGACCTTCTCGGCGTGGGCGCGGAGGCCCTCGAAGTCGACGAAGCGGACATGGGTGGCGTCGGTCTTGTAGCCGGACTCCTGCGGCGTGATCAGGACGACCGAGCCGCCCGGCTTCACCAGCGGCAGGTACTGCTCCAGGATCGAGTTACCCAGGGCCTCGTCCATGTGCTCCAGTACATGGGCGCACAGCAGGCTGTCGAAGGAGCCAGGGCCGCAGTCGGCAGCCTCGGCGAGCTCGTCCGGCGTGTACGCGGTGAGGCCGCGCTCACGGCACGTGAGAACCGAGGTCTCGTTGTGGTCGACGCCCACGCTGTCCGGGCCGCAGTTCAGCAGGTTCCGTCCGATGCCGCAGCCGACGTCAAGGACCCGGCCCAGGCCCAGCCGCTTCAGGTTCCACCGGTAGGGGGCCTGAGTGGGCAACAGCCGCTTGATCCCCGAGGTCTCCAGCCGGGCGAGCCGCTGGGTGTAGTCGGAGGATTCAGTGCCGGACATTCAACGACCGCCTTCCACCACGCCGTGTGGTCTTGGTCACGAGGCTATGTCATGACGGGAGAACCGGTAAAGGTTCCGAGGGCGCGTCCCGGCAGCAACATCCGACCGCCTCAATCCTCCTCAATTGATCGCCTGCTCAACGCCGTCAGGGCCTGCCGCCCCGTATCCGGGCGGCAGGCCCTGCGCTGCGTACGCCGTCAGGTCCGTCAGGCTCATCAGGTCCGTCAGGTCCGTCAGGTCCGTCAGGCTCGTCAGACCGTCGTGAACCACACCGTCGTGTCCGCCGGCAC
>NZ_JARGEF010000242.1:0-12286 GCF_033794725.1 Streptomyces sp. ID05-39B
GTACGACGGCCGTCCTCACCCTGGGCGGCCACTCCGGCCACCAGCACCGGCAGCCCGTACGTGCCTCCCGCCGCGGCCGTGCTGCTCGGCCTGCTGCCCGCGCTGCTCCCCGCCCCGCTCAACGCCCCGCTCCCGAAGGAGCCGTCGTCGTGATCCGTTTCGAGAACGTCTCCGTGACGTACGACGGCTGCTCCGAAGCCACCGTCCAGGGCGTCGACTTCACGGTCCCGGAAGGTGAACTGGTGCTGCTCGCCGGTCCGTCCGGTGTCGGCAAGTCGACACTGCTCGGCACGGTCGGCGGTCTCGTCCCGCACTTCACGGGCGGCACCCTGCGCGGCCGGGTGACGGTCGCCGGCCGCGACACCCGTATCCACAAGCCGCGTGAACTCGCCGACGTGGTGGGCACGGTGGGCCAGGACCCGCTGTCGCACTTCGTCACGGACACCGTCGAGGAGGAACTCGCCTACGGCATGGAGTCGTTGGGCCTGCCCCCGGCGGTGATGCGCCGCCGCGTCGAGGAGACCCTCGACCTGCTGGGCCTGGCCGGCCTGCGCGACCGTCCGATCAGCACGCTCTCCGGCGGTCAGCAGCAGCGCGTCGCGATCGGCTCGGTCCTCACCCCGCACCCCCGCGTCCTCGTGCTGGACGAGCCGACCTCCGCACTCGACCCGGCCGCCGCCGAGGAGGTCCTCGCCGTCCTCCTGCGCCTGGTCCACGACCTCGGTACGACCGTCCTGCTCGCGGAGCACCGCCTGGAACGCGTCCTCCAGTACGCCGACCAGGTCGCCCTCCTGCCCGCGCCCGGCGCCGCCCCGGTGCTGGGCACCCCGGCCGACATCATGGCCGTGTCGCCGGTATGTCCGCCGGTGGTGGATCTGGGCCGGCTGGCGGGCTGGTCCCCGCTGCCGCTGACCGTCCGCGACGCCCGGCGTCGCGCCGGTGACCTGCGCGAACGGCTCGCCGGGCGGGAGCCGGAGCACGCGCCGCCCGCGACCGTCGAGCCACCGGTGCCGCGCCCGGTACTCGCCCGCTGGCGCCGCCCGGGTACGCCCGCCCCTGCCGCGTCCGCGCCTTTGGCGAAGGTCCGCGCCCTCGCCGTACGCCGTGCGCGGGTCCAGGCGCTGCGCGGCGTCGACCTCACCGTGTCCCCCGGCGAGACCATCGCCCTCATGGGCCGCAACGGCGCCGGGAAGTCCACGCTGCTCAACACCCTCGTGGGCCTGGTCGAGCCGTCCTCCGGCACGGTCAGGGTGGGCGGCGCGCTCCCCCACCGCACCGCGCCCCGCGACCTGGTCCGCCGGGTCGGCCTCGTCCCCCAGGAGCCCCGCGACCTGCTGTACGCCGACACGGTCGCCGCCGAGTGCGCCGCCGCCGACCGGGACGCGCGAGCCACCCCCGGCACCTGCCGCGCCCTGGTCACCGGCCTGCTCCCCGGTATCGGCGACGACACCCACCCCCGCGACCTGTCCGAGGGCCAGCGTCTGACGCTGGCGCTGGCGATCGTCCTGGCCGCCCGTCCGCCGCTGCTCCTCCTCGACGAGCCGACGCGCGGTCTCGACTACGCGGCGAAGACCCGCCTGGTCGGTGTGCTGCGCGAGCTGGCCTCGGCCGGGCACGCGATCGTGCTGGCCACGCACGACGTGGAACTGGCGGCGGAACTGGCCCACCGGGTCGTCCTGCTCGCCGAGGGCGAGGTGATCGCGGACGGTCCGACAGCCGAGGTGATCGTCTCCTCCCCGTCCTTCGCCCCGCAGGTGACGAAGATCCTGGCCCCACAGAACTGGCTGACCGTCGCGCAGGTACGGGAGGCCCTGCGATGACCCGGCGAGCCGCTGCCGTGACTCCGACCCGGCAGGCGCGGGCCGTACGTCTCGGGCCCCGGTCCGTCGCCGCGCTCGGCCTCGTCAGCGCGGTCGGTGCGGTCGCCTTCGGCTGGCCGTTCCTCGCCCCGCCCTCCTCCACCTTGAACGCGCACGCGCAGGACGCCCCCTGGCTCTTCGCGGGCCTACTGGTGCTGCTGGTCGCCGTCGTCGCGGCGACGATCTCGGAGTCGGGGCTCGGCGCGAAGGCGGTCGCCATGCTCGGCGTGCTGGCGGCGACCGGCGCCGCCCTGCGCCCGATCGGGGCCGGGACGGCGGGCATCGAGCCGATGTTCTTCCTGATGGTGCTCAGCGGCCGGGTCCTCGGACCCGGCTTCGGGTTCGTCCTGGGATCGGTCACGATGTTCGCGTCCGCCCTGCTCACGGGCGGGGTGGGGCCGTGGATGCCGTTCCAGATGCTGTCGATGGGCTGGTTCACGATGGGCGCGGGCCTGCTGCCGGGCCCGGACCGGCTGCGCGGCCGGGGCGAACTGGCCCTGCTCGCGGCGTACGGCTTCCTGGCCGCCTTCGCCTACGGCACGGCGATGAACATGGCGGGCTGGCCCTTCCTGGGCGAGCTGGCCTCGCGCGTCTCCTTCGATCCGGACGCGGCCGTACCGGAGAACCTGGCCCGCTTCGCCGCCTACTGCGCGGCCACCTCCCTCGGCTGGGACCTGGGCCGGGCCGTCGTCACCGTCGTCCTGACGCTGACGCTGGGTCCGGCCGTGCTCAGGGCGCTACGCAGAGCCACCCGGCGCGCGGCCTTCGAGACCGCGGTCACATTCGAGGACCGTTGATCGGTGAAGCACCCCACATGACCCACATCACCTACGATCCACCTTAGTGGGACATTTCGGACGCCAGGTCTTCACGGCAGGGCCTCTGACCTGCACATTGAGAGCCAGGTCACACAAACGACCTTCGTCTCACATCCGGCCACAACTAGTAAAAGGGGTCATTGCGGACCCCCTCCGAGCCTGTTTCTCTGGATGACGTCGCACAGGGCGGGCAGACCCCCGGGTCTCGGCCCCGACGCATGCAAGCCCCCGCCGCACATCACGCGGTGCGGCCACGCACCGCGTGACTCCGCATGCACAGCGACGTTCCTGTCCCCGAAGAAAAAGGTTCTCCGTGTCCGTCTCCGTCATCCGCCGCATCGCCTCCCCGAAGAAGGCCCTCACCGCCGCCGCCCTGGCCGCCGCGACCGCGGGCATGGCCCTGCACGCGGCCCCCGCCCAGGCCTCGACCGTGACCTCCGCCTCCCAGGCCAAGGCGATCGCGCACAAGATGATCCCGGACGCCGCGCAGTTCAACGCGTTCAGCAAGATCGTGGAGCACGAGAGCGGCTGGGACGTCGACGCCACCAACGCCTCGTCCGGCGCCTACGGCCTGGTCCAGGCCCTGCCGGCCAACAAGATGGCCTCGGCCGGCTCCGACTGGAAGACCAACCCCAAGACCCAGATCGAGTGGGGCCTGGACTACATGAACTCCCGCTACGGCAGCCCGGCCGGCGCGTGGGCCTTCTGGCAGGCCAACGGCTGGTACTGAACCCAGCCCTGGCCTCACCCCGTACGCGTAAGGCGGCGGCCCCCCGATCCCCGGGGGCCGCCGCCTTACGCCTTTCCTCGAAGCAGTCCTCGGCGTACGTTCCTCACCCACCGGCGCTGACCCGCAGCTCCTTCACCCCGTTGATCCAGGCGGACCGCAGTCGCCGCGGGTCCTCGACGAGCCGCATCCGTGGCATCGCGTCGGCGAGGGCGTTGAAGATGAGGTCGATCTCCAGCACGGCCAGGGACTTGCCGAGGCAGAAGTGGGGCCCGCCGCCACCGAAGCCGAGGTGGGGATTGGGGTCCCGGGTGACGTCGAACTCGTCGGGCCGCTCGAACACCTCGGGGTCGTGGTTGGCGGAGGCGTAGAACAGGCCGACCCGGTCCCCCTTCCTGACCGTCTTCCCGCCCAGCTCGGTGTCCTGCGTGGCGGTCCGCTGGAAGGCGGCCACGGGCGCGGCCCAGCGCACGATCTCCTCGGCGGCGGTGGCGGGCCGCTCCCTCTTGTACAGCTCCCACTGCTCGGGGTGGGTGAGGAAGGCGTGCATGCCGTGGGTGATGGCGTTGCGGGTGGTCTCGTTGCCGGCCACGGCCAGCATGAGCACGAAGAACCCGAACTCGTCCGAGTTCAGGTTCCCCTCGTCCTCGGCGGCGACCAGCGTGGACACGATGTCGTGGGCCGGGCACCGCTTCCGCTCGGCGGCCATGCTCATGGCGTACGCGATGATCTCGGCGGCGGACCGGGCGCCGACCTCCTCGGTGACGGCGTACTCGGGGTCGTCGTAGGCGATCATCTTGTTGGACCAGTCGAAGATCTTGATCCGGTCGTCCTGGGGTATGCCGATCAGCTCGGCGATGGCCTGGAGGGGCAGCTCGCAGGCGACCGAGGTGACGAAGTCGAAGGGCCCGTCGAGCGCGCGGGCCCCGGCGACGATCGCGGCGGCCCTCTCCCGCAACCGCTGCTCCAGCGCCCGTATGGACCGGGGCGTGAACCCCCGCTGCACGATCTGCCGCACCCGCGTGTGCTCCGGCGGGTCCATGTTCAGCAGGATGAGCCGTTGCGCGTCGATGGAGTCGCGGGCGATGTGCTCGTTGAAGCGGATGATCGCGGTGTTGAGGGTGGAGGAGAAGATCTCGGGGTGGGTGGAGACGTACCGGACGTCGGCGTGCCGGGTGACCGCCCAGTAGCCCTCGTCCTCGAAGCCGGCCACGTTCCCCGACTGGGGGATCCAGCGGACCGGTTCGGCCAGCCGCAGTTCGGCGAACTCCGGGAGCGGCACACGGTGTTGCAGCAGGTCGGGGTCGGTGAAGTCGAACCCGTCGGGAAGCGCTGGACAGGGCATGGGCAGCTCCAGCCAGAAGGCAGCTTTTCTGACGGCTCATCAGAAACAGGTTCCGGTGAAGGTAGTTCAGGCACCCGAAGGCTGCAAGACCCTTGCGGTGACCCACATCACGTCATCAGACTGCAACGAGAACTAGTACGTGTTCTAGTTCACGTCTGGTTCACAGCTCCGTAGTGCCGTACGTCCGGAGGAGAGCCGCCCCCCGAGAGGATCCGCACCCATGGCCGCCGAACCCGTGATCGTGGAAGCAGTCCGCACCCCCATCGGCAAGCGCGGCGGCGCGCTCGCCAACCTGCACCCCGCCTACCTCCTCGGCGAGACCTACCGCGAACTCCTCGGCCGCACCGGCATCCCCGCCGACGCCGTGGAGCAGATCGTCGGCGGCACGGTCACCCACGCCGGTGAACAGTCCATGAACCCCGCGCGCACGGCCTGGCTGACGATGGGCCTCCCGTACGAGACGGCGGCGACGACGGTCGACTGCCAGTGCGGCTCGTCGCAGCAGGCGTCCCACATGACGGCGAACATGATCGCGTCGGGCGTCATCGACGTGGGCATCAGCTGCGGGGTCGAGGCGATGTCCCGGGTCCCGCTGGGCTCGGGCTCGAAGCACGGCCCGGGGAAGCCGTTCCCGGAGGAGTGGAACGTGGACCTCCCGAACCAGTTCGAGGCGGCGGAACGCATCGCGCGCCACAGGGGCCTCAGCCGTGAGGACGTCGACGGGCTGGGCCTGCTCTCCCAGGAACGCGCCGCCGTGGCCTGGTCCGAGGAACGCTTCAAGAAGGAGACCTTCGCCGTCCAGGTCCCGACGACGGAGGAGGAACAGGCGGCGGGCCAGGGCATGTGGCGCCTGGTGGACCGGGACGAGGGCCTGCGGGACACGTCCCTGGAGGCCCTGTCCCGCCTCAAGCCGGTCATGCCCACGGCGATCCACACGGCCGGCAACTCCTCGCAGATCTCGGACGGCGCGGCGGCGATCATGTGGGCGTCGAAACGGATGGCCCGCGCCCTGAAACTCAAGCCGAGGGCGAGGATCGTGGCCCAGGCCCTGGTCGGCGCCGACCCCCACTTCCACCTCGACGGTCCCATCGACGCGACCCGGGCGGTGCTCGGCAAGGCAGGCATGTCCCTCAAGGACATCGACCTCGTCGAGATCAACGAGGCCTTCGCCTCTGTGGTGTTGAGCTGGACGAAGGTCTTCGACCAGAACCTCGCCAAGGTCAACGTCAACGGCGGCGGAATCGCCCTGGGCCACCCCGTCGGCGCGACGGGCGCCCGCCTGATCACGACAGCCCTCCACGAACTGGAACGCACGGACAGGGAGTTCGCGCTGATCACGATGTGCGCGGGGGGCGGCTTGGCGACGGGAACGATCATCCAGCGGCTGTAGTCCACCGGAGGAACGCCGAGAAGGGGCGCGGCCGTACACACCCTGCTGTGATGGACCGCGCCGCGTCGCTCAAGGCCGTGGCCGCCAACCTGTTGCCGGCACGCCTGGTCACCCGAGCCGGTCGCCTCACTGGCGGCAACCCCCGAGCGGTGGCTGCGCGGCCCGGTGGTGGGGGCGCCGCCCCTCGATGCTGCTGAAGATCCCGCCAAGCCGAGCGCCTTCAGGCGCTGGCCGTCCGTTCCTTCTCCGCCGCCAGCGGCTCGCTGCCCACCGCCGCCGTCCGCAGCACCCCCGCCCGCGGCCCCTGCAACACGTACGCCAGACCGAACCCGCCCAGGACGACCGCCGCGCCGCCCACCGCGTCCAGGATCCAGTGGTTGCCGGTGGCCACGATCGCGGAGGCCGTGAAGAGGGGGTGCACGAGGCCGAGGGCCTTCATCCACCACTTCGGGGCGACGATCGCGATCGCCATGCCGCACCACAGGGACCAGCCGAAATGCAGGGACGGCATCGCCGCGTACTGGTTGGTCAGGGAGGTCAGGGTGCCGTAGTCGGGCTGGGTGAAGTCCTGGACTCCGTGGACGGTGTCGATGATGCCCAGGCCCGGCATCAGGCGGGGCGGGGCCAGCGGGTACAGCCAGAAGCCGACCAGGGCGAGCAGGGTGGCGAAGCCGAGGGAGGAGCGGGCCCAGCGGTAGTCCACCGGGCGGCGCCAGTAGAGGACGGCCAGCACCGACAGCGGGACCACGAAGTGGAACGACGTGTAGTAGAAGTCGAAGAAGTCGCGCAGCCAGCCGACCTCGACGACCGCGTGGTTGGCCCAGTGCTCGATGTCGAGGTGCAGGAAGCGCTCGATGTCGAGGATCTCGCGGCCGTGGGCCTCCGCCCGCTCCCGTCCGCCCGAGATGGTCCCGCCCGTCGCCGCGAGCCTGACCTGCTGGTACGCCGCGTAGGTGACGCGGATGAGCAGCAGCTCCAGGAGGAGGTTGGGGCGGGTGAGGACCCGGCGCAGGAACGGCAGCAGCGGGACGCGTCTCCAGCGGGCCGGGACCGGCGCGGCGTACTGGGTGGGGATCGGGGTGCCGTAGTACGGGGAGGTGCGTGGCAGGAAGGGCATGACCGTCGCGGCGGCCAGTGCGGCGAGGAGGACGACGTTGTCGCGCAGCGGGTACAGGGACGCCATGTCCGGCAGCATCATCTTCGCCGGGAGCGTCATGACGAGGATGACGGCGACCGGCCACACGTAGCGGTCCGAGGCGCGCCTGCCGACCCGGCCGACCACCGCGGGCAGGACCCACAGGAGCTGGTGCTGCCAGGTCGTCGGGGAGACGACGACGGCGGCGCATCCGGTGACGGCCACCGCCAGCAGGAGCTGGCCGTCGCGGGCGTAGCGCACCGCCCGGCGGACGCCCAGGACGGCGACGGCCGCGCCCAGCGTCAGGAACAGGGCGATCTCCAGCGGGCCGGACAGTCCGAAGCGCAGCAGGGCGCCGTGCAGGGACTGGTTGCCGAGGGCGTCCGCGTCGCCGCCCAGGCCCACTCCCGCCATGTGGTGGACCCAGTACGTGTACGAGTCGTGCGGCATCGCGGCCCAGGCCACCAGCGTGCAGGCCAGGAACGACGCCCCCGCGGTCGCGGCGGCCCGGCGTCGGCCGGTGAACCACAGCAGCGGGGCGAACAGCAGGACGGTCGGCTGGAGCGCCGCCGCCAGGCCGATCAGGGCGCCGCCCGCGTGCCGCCCCCGTACGACGAAGCAGCCGAGGAGGACGAGCAGGACGGGGATGATGCTGGTCTGGCCGAGCCAGAGGGTGTTGCGGACGGGGAGGGACAGCATCAGCAGGCTGATCGCGACGGGCGCGGCCAGCAGCGAGGTGCGTCTGCTCACCGGCTGCGGCAGCGCCCGCGCGACGACGAGGCCGAGCGCGGCGACCAGCAGCAGCGTGCCGAAGGTCCAGCCCCAGCCGAGGGCCTGTTCGGCCGCCCGCGTCAGGGGCTTGAGGACGAGTCCGCCGAACGGGGTGCCGGTGAAGCGCGTCGAGTCGTAGAGCGAACCGTTGACGTGCAGGACGCCGTCCGGTCCGACCCAGGTCTCCAGATCCGTCAGCCGTTCTCCGCGCGGGGTGCCGAGGACGACGGCCACCTGCCGGACGGCGAGGACCGCCGCCACCAGCCAGAGGCCGAGGCGGGCCAGGCGCAGGCGCGCTCTCGCCGTGTCGACCGCCGTCGCTCCGAACGGTTTCGCCGGTCGTCCGCTCTGCTCCGCATTCGCCACGCCTCGTAGGCCTCCCGCCCCGTAGGTCCCACGCGTTCCTCGTGGGGTTCTCCTCCACGAACCCTATGAGGCTCGCGGCACCCCCAGGACGAAGACGCGGGCCGCCCCGTCCGCACCTGACATCCGTTCTCCTTTTGTCCGGAAGACGATAGTCCTCCCGAGGAGGCGTCGGTTCCGCGGTGCGGGGCCGGTCACGGCACGGACACAACCGGCGGGCCCGACCGGCGCGGCGGAACCGGCCCCCCGGACCCGCCGTCGTAGACCCGGACGATGATCGACGGGCGTGACCCACGCGCCCGTCGCGACGGACGAAGGGACTCGGGGGATGCTCGGACGCGCAGATAGACGGCACCTACGGCGGGGGCGGCTGCTGCTGACGCTCCTTCTCGCGCTGCTCGCCACTCAGCTGGGCTCGCTCGTGGCCCCCGCCTACGCCTGCGGCTGCGGCGCGATGGTCCCGGGCGACCAGCAGCGCATTGCGGTCGGCCGGGAGGTCTCCGTGGTGCGCTGGGACGGCGCGCAGGAGCAGATCGTGATGAGCCTGTCGGTCTCCGGGGACGCCGACCGGGCCGCCTGGATCATGCCGGTGCCGAGCCGGGCGACGGTGAAGCTCGGCGATCCGGAGATCCTCGACCAGCTGACCGAGGCGACCGCCCCCGAGCGCCGCGAGCGGTACCACTTCTGGCCGCAGGACGGCGACTGGCCGCTGACCGGGAGCGAGGACGGCGCGGGGGCCGCCCCGCAGCCCGGGGCCGCTCCCGGTGTGGGCGTGGTCGGGCGCGAGCGGCTCGGGCCGTTCGACGTGGCCCGGCTGACGGCCACCGACCCGACCGCCCTGGACGACTGGCTGGGCGACAACGGCTTCGCCCTCCCGCCCCGCCTGGAGACGGCCCTGCAGCCGTACGTCGACCTGCGCTGGGAGTACGTGGCCGTACGGCTGGTCCCCGAAAGCGCCGGCACCCCGCTGGGCGGTGAGCTGGATCCGCTCCACCTCACCTTCGCCAGCGACACCCTCGTCTACCCGATGCGGCTCTCGCGGCTGGCGACCACCGCGCAGAGCCTCGGCCTGTACGTGCTGGCCGATCACCGCATGGAGCCGGTGTCCCGGATCGGCGGCCGACGGCCGCAGGTGACCTTCGCCGGGCCGGTGAACACGGCAAAGGGCCCGCTGGGCGCACTGGCGGCGGGTACGCCGTTCCTGACGGCCCTCACCCAGGAGTTCCCGGAGCCGTCGGCGATCTCGGCGGACCACGAGCTCCGCCGGACGGCGAAGGACACGGCGTACCGGCGGGTGATCCACGTGGACCGGCTGCTCACGGTGGCCGGGATCCCGGTGTGGCTGCTGACCGTCGTGGGCGGCCCGGCGGCGCTGGTGACGGGGGCCGTCACGCTCGCGCTGTACCGGGCGCGGGCGCGGCGACGGACGGGAGGGCACGCGCCCCCTGCAGTGCCTGCGGTGCCTCAGCCGCTCCCGCCCACCGCACCGCCTGGCCCGAACGGCTGAATCGGGCCGGTCAGGCCCCTGTGAGTTGCGAGTGAGGGGGAACTCGGGCACGGCGTACGGCGTTGACCCACTGCTTGGCTTTCCTCACGAGTCAGGTCGGCAACCGAGAGGCAGAGGGCATGAGCGAGTCGCAGATCTGGGACACCGTCGACGCCTATTTCACCGCCCGCCTGGCCCCGGACGACGAGGTGACCGAGGCCGCGCTGCGCGACAGCGACGCGGCCGGTCTGCCCCAGGTCAGCGTCACGGCGAACCAGGGCAAGCTGCTCCAGCTCCTCGCGGAGATCCAGGGCGCCCGGACCATCCTGGAGATCGGCACGCTCGGCGGCTACAGCACCATCTGGCTGGCCCGCGCGCTCCCGGCCGACGGCAGGCTCGTCTCGCTGGAGTACAGCCCGAAGCACGCCGAGATCGCCACCCGCAACATCGCGCGCGCGGGCCTGGACAAGCAGGTCGAGGTGCGGGTGGGAGCGGCCCTGGACTCGCTGCCGCTGCTGGCGGACGAGAACCCGCCGCCGTTCGACCTGGTCTTCATCGACGCCGACAAGGTCAACAACGCCCTGTATCTGGAGTGGGCGCTGCGGCTCACCAGCGTCGGCAGCCTGATCGTCGTCGACAATGTCGTACGGGGCGGCCGGGTGGTCGACACGGACAGCGGCGCGGGCGATGTGAAGGGCACCCGCGACGCCATCGAACTCATCGGCTCGCATCCGAGGTTGAGCGGTACGGCGATCCAGACGGTGGGCTCCAAGGGCTACGACGGCTTCGCTCTGGCCCGCGTGCTGGCGTAGCCCGCGGTTCTCACCTGTCAGCCCTCACCTGCTCAGCCTCCCGCGCCGGACCCGACGCGCCGGTTCTCACACATCAGTTCTCACGCCTCCTGGTAGAAGCCCACGTTGACGCTGCGCGGGCCGGTGCGGTCCGTGACGACGATCTCGCCGTTGCCGCCGCGAGGAAGCCGCACGGTGCCGCCGTAGGCGATGGTCTGGGCGTACTCGCCGACCACCAGCCGGACCTCGGAGGACGGGTCGGGCTGGGAGCCGCGCAGCCAGCTGACCTGCCAGACGCCCTCGGGGCCGCACAGGAACTCCAGGTGGACCCGGGAGACGAACAGCCACTCCTCGGGGGTGGCGAGGCGGCACACGGACTTGTCCCGGCCCACCCGCAGCACGGCGCCCGGCTCGCTGGGCGCGTCGGCCATGAGCATGCCGGCCGTGGCACCCTCTTCCGTCCCGGAGACGGTGGCCATGGTGAGTTCGAGCACGTGCGCTCCTCAAGAGATGTCTGTCTGACAGCGTCCGAACTGTGCGTGCACAGCCGCCGCATACTAAATCGCCCGGCCCCGCCGCGTCCGGCACAATGGACCCATGACCGAGCGAAAGCCACCCGGTGTCCCGTTCGAGTCCTGGATCGACAAGCAGATCCAGGACGCCGAGAAGCGTGGTGAGTTCGAGCAACTCCCCGGCCTGGGAAGGCCGTTGGACCCCGAGGTCGAGGGTCCGTACGACGAACTGTGGTGGATCAGGCGCAAGATGGCGCGTGAGGGGCTTTCGGTGCTGCCGCCCGCGCTGGCCCTGCGCAAGGAGGCGGAGGACGCGCTGGCCGCGGCGTACGCGGCGCCCTCGGAGCGCCTCGTCCGGAAGATCATCACGGACGTCAACGCCAAGCTCCGCGAAATGATGTTCAAGCCACCGCCCGGCCCCCCGCTGGGCATGAAGCCGTACGACGTCGAAGAGGTCGTACGGCAGTGGCGGGAGCGCCGGGCGGACACCACGGGCGGCTGAGGGCCCCTGAGGAGCCTGCATGCGCACCCTGAGCCCAGAGGTCTGACCCTGCAGGTCTGACCCTGGAGGTCTGACCCTGAGCCCAGCGGTGCACCCTGGCGGGGCTAGATGTGCAGGAGCCGGTCCGTCAGCTCGCGGTAGTCGCGCAGGGCCAGCCGGAGTTGCTCGGTGTCGGCGGCCGTGGCGTCGCCCTTCTTGTCGTCCGTGGCCTGCCAGGAGCCGCGCAGCGTGCGGCGGCGGCTGTTCACCGCGTCGGTGAAGCGGACGGCGAGATCCTCCAGGACGTGGTCGGCCTCCTCCACCGCGTCTCGGGGCCGGTCCACGAAGCCGGCCACCGCGTGCTGCATCCGCGAGGAGAGCTTGTCGCACTCGTCGTGCGGGAGCAGCGAGGGCTTGTCCGCCGTGCGCGCACCCTGGGCGCCATGGGCCGCGCCGGTGCCCCGGGGGGCGCCGATGCCGTCGCCGTCCTCCACGGCTCCGGGCGGCAGGCCGCCGGGTGCGGCGGTGGGGGTGACGGTGGGACGCGGATCACGGCCGCCGGTGACCGGGTCGACGGCCGGTGCGGCGGCGGGGTCGACGGTCGGGGC
>NZ_JARGEF010000243.1:0-12216 GCF_033794725.1 Streptomyces sp. ID05-39B
GGGCGTTGTCGAGGCCGGGGGTGTCCCAGTCGATGTCCGCAGGGGGGAAGCCGTCGGGGGCGGCGGTGAAGGGGCCGCCCGTGGCCTGCGTGCCGTGTGCGCCGTTCGGGCCGGGCAGGGGTTCACCCCGGTCGCGGGCGTTCGCCACCGCGCGGAGGCGGTCCACGGCGCCGTCCATGGCGAACTGCGCGGCGCCGAGCCCTTCCACGACATAGCCGCGCCGGGCCTGGCCGCTGTTCTCGAAGACGGACAGGACGCGGTACGTCGCCGAGAAGCCACCCTCCACGCCCTCGGCCGCGACCGCTCCCCGGGTCACCACGCCGTGCCGGTCGAGGAGGGTGCGGGCCACGGCGTGCGCGCGGACGGTCGGGTCGGGTTCGTGGGCCGGGAGGAGGGACCAGCGGCCCGCGACGGTCGGAGGGCCGCTGCGGGACGCCGGCCGGGCGGCGGCCGTCAGGGAGCCGTACCGCCCGCGCGGGACGGCACGCTTGGCGCGGTGGGCGGTGGAGCCCGCCGTACGGCCCGAGCCCAGCAGGGCGCGCATCGGTGCCAACGTGTCGTTGGTGAGGCGGCCGGACCAGGCCAGGTCCCAGACCACGTCGGCCAGTTGAGGGTCGGTGGCCTCCGGGTGGGTGGTGGCGCGGACCTGGTCGGCGATCTGACGGAAGAACAGGCCGTAGCCGCCGGAGAGGACGTCCAGGACCGACTGATGCAGTGCCGTCAGTTCCAAGGGGTGCGGCGCGGCGAGGAGGAGGGGGGCCGCGTCCGCCAGGTACAGGGAGACCCAGCCGTCCTTGCCGGGGAGCGCGCCCACGCCTGCCCAGAGGACCTCGCCGGCGGCGGTGAGCTCGTCGAGCATCGCCGGTGCGTAGCCCGTGACGCGGGACGGGATGACGAGCTTCTCCAGGGCGGAGGCGGGCACGGACGCGCCCTGGAGCTGCTCGATCGCGCGCACCAGACCGTCGACGCCGCGCAGGGAGTGGCCCTTGCCGATGTGCTGCCACTGGGGCAGGAACTGGGCGAGCGCGGGGGGAGGGACCGGTTCGAGCTCGTGCCGAAGCGCGGCCAGGGAACGGCGGCGCAGCCTGCGCAGGACGGTCGCGTCACACCATTCCTGGCCGATACCGGCCGGGTGGAACTCGCCCTGGACGACGCGGCCGCCCGCCGCCAGCCGCTGGAGGGCACCCTCGGTGACCGCGACGCCCAGGCCGAAGCGGGCGGCGGCGGTGGCCGAGGTGAACGGGCCGTGGGTGCGCGCGTGGCGTGCGAGGAGGTCGCCGAGCGGGTCCTTCACCGGCTCGGTGAAGGCCTCCGGGACGCCGACGGGGAGTGCCGTGCCCAGGGCGTCGCGCAGGCGGCCCGCGTCCTCGATGGCCGCCCAGTGCTCGGCTCCGCCGATACGGACCCTGATGGCGCGGCGGGCCGCCGCCAGCTCCTGGGCCCAGTGCGGTTCGGCACCCCGCTCGGCCAGTTCGGCATCGGTGAGGGGGCCGAGCATGCGCAGGAGGTCGGCGACGCCCTCGACGTCCTTCACCCGGCGGTCCTCGGTCAGCCACTGGAGCTCCCGCTCCAGTTCCGTGAGCACCTCGGCGTCGAGCAGTTCGCGCAGCTCCGCCTGGCCGAGCAGCTCCGCCAGCAGCCGCGAGTCCAGGGAGAGGGCTGCGGCGCGGCGCTCGGCGAGCGGGGAGTCGCCCTCGTAGAGGAACTGGGCGACGTAGCCGAACAGGAGCGAGCGGGCGAACGGGGACGGCTCCTGGGTGGTGACCTCCACCAGGCGCACCTTGCGGGACTCGAGGTCGCCCATCAGCTCGACGAGTCCGGGGACGTCGAAGACGTCCTGGAGGCATTCGCGGACCGCTTCCAGGACGATCGGGAACGAACCGAACTCGCTCGCCACCTGGAGCAGTTGGGAGGCCCGCTGGCGCTGCTGCCACAGCGGGGTGCGCTTGCCCGGGCTGCGGCGCGGCAGCAGCAGCGCGCGGGCGGCGCACTCGCGGAAGCGGGCCGCGAACAGGGCCGAACCGCCCACCTGGTCGGTGACGACCCGGTCGACCTCGCCCTTGTCGAAGACGACGTCAGCCGCCCCGATGGGGGCCTGCTCGGCGTCGTACTCCGTGTCGGCCTTCAGGGACGGCTGGTCGAGCAGGTCCAGGCCCATGAGGTCGGCGTCGGGCAGGCGCAGGACGATGCCGTCGTCGGCGTGCATGACCTGGGCGTCCATGCCGTACCGCTCGGAGAGCTTGGCGCCGAGCGCGAGGGCCCAGGGAGCGTGCACCTGGGCACCGAAGGGGGAGTGCACGACGACCCGCCAGTCGCCCAGCTCGTCGCGGAAGCGCTCCACGACGATCGTGCGGTCGTCGGGGACATGACCGCAGGCCTGGCGCTGTTCGTCCAGGTACGAGATGACGTTGTCGGCGGCCCAGGCGTCCAGGCCCGCGGTGAGCAGACGCAGCCGGGCGTCGTCCTTGGGCAGTGAGCCGACCTCGCGCAGGAACGCGCCGACCGCACGGCCCAGTTCGAGCGGGCGGCCCAGCTGGTCGCCCTTCCAGAACGGCAGGCGGCCCGGCACACCCGGAGCGGGAGAGACCAGGACACGGTCGCGCGTGATGTCCTCGATGCGCCAGGAACTCGTGCCCAGGGTGAAGACGTCACCGACGCGGGACTCGTAGACCATCTCCTCGTCCAGCTCGCCGACCCGGCCGCCGCCCTTCTTGGGGTCCGCGCCCGCGAGGAAGACGCCGAACAGGCCGCGGTCCGGGATCGTGCCGCCGGAGGTGACGGCGAGCCGCTGGGCGCCGGGGCGGCCGGTGATCGTGCCGGCGACGCGGTCCCACACCACGCGCGGGCGCAGCTCGGCGAAGGCGTCGGACGGGTACCGGCCCGCGAGCATGTCCAGGACGGCTGTGAAGGCGGACTCGGGGAGGGACGCGAAGGGTGCGGCGCGGCGGACGAGGGCGAGCAGGTCGTCCAGCTGCCAGGTGTCCATCGCGGTCATCGCGACCAGCTGTTGTGCCAGCACGTCCAAGGGGTTCGCCGGCACCTTGAGGGACTCGATGGAGCCCGTGCGCATGCGTTCGGTGACCACCGCCGCCTGAACCAGGTCGCCCCGGTACTTGGGGAAGACCACACCGGTCGACACCGCTCCGACCTGGTGGCCCGCACGGCCCACGCGCTGGAGGCCGGAGGCCACGGAGGGCGGTGACTCGACCTGGATGACGAGATCGACCGCGCCCATGTCGATGCCCAGCTCCAGGCTGGAGGTGGCGACCACCGCGGGCAGGCGGCCCGCCTTGAGGTCCTCCTCGACGAGGGCGCGCTGCTCCTTGGAGACCGAGCCGTGGTGGGCGCGCGCGATGACCTGTGGGGCGCCCTGGGCCGCCCCCGAGCCGCCCATCAGCTCGGCCGGCGCGTGGTGCTCGTCCAGGGGCTCTCCGGTGGCCCGCTCGTAGGCGATCTCGTTGAGGCGGTTGCACAGGCGCTCCGCCAGGCGGCGGGAGTTGGCGAACACGATCGTGGAGCGGTGGGCCTGGACCAGGTCGGCGATGCGCTCCTCGACGTGCGGCCAGATCGAAGGGCGTTCCGCGTTCTCGGAGCCCTCGGCGACCGGGGAGCCGCCCAGCTCTCCGAGGTCCTCGACCGGGACCACCACCGAGAGGTCGAACTCCTTGCCCGACCTGGGCTGCACGATCTCGGCCTTGCGGTGCGGCGAGAGATAGCGGGCGACCTCGTCGACCGGACGGACCGTGGCCGAGAGGCCGATACGACGGGCCGGCCTCGGCAGGAGTTCGTCCAGGCGCTCCAGGGACAGCGCGAGGTGGGCGCCGCGCTTGGTGCTCGCCACGGCGTGGACCTCGTCGAGGATCACCGTCTCGACGTTGGTCAGCGCGTCGCGCGCGGCCGACGTCAGCATCAGGAACAGCGACTCCGGCGTGGTGATCAGGATGTCCGGAGGCCGTGTGGACAGGGCGCGGCGCTCGGCGGGCGGGGTGTCGCCGGAGCGGATTCCGACCTTGACCTCGGGCTCGGGCAGGCCCAGGCGCACGGATTCCTGACGGATGCCCGTCAGAGGGCTGCGGAGGTTGCGCTCGACGTCGACCGCCAGGGCTTTGAGCGGCGAGACGTACAGCACGCGGCAGCGCTTCTTCGGGTCGGCCGGCGGGGGCGTCGAGGCCAGCTGGTCCAGAGCGGCCAGGAACGCGGCCAGGGTCTTGCCGGAGCCGGTCGGGGCCACGACCAGCACGTCCGAGCCCTCGCCGATGGCCTGCCACGCGCCCGCCTGGGCCGCGGTGGGCGCGGAGAAGGCCCCCGTGAACCAGGCGCGGGTCGCGGGGGAGAAGCCGTCCAGGGCTCGGTGTGCTTTGCCGACCATGCGTCCATCCTGCACCCGAGCACTGACAATGCGCCTGACCTGCGGCTTCGCGAGACGAGTGGCGGATTCGGCGGTGAGGGTGGGGCCCGCGGGGTGGGGAGCGGTGGCAGTGCCGCGGCGGGCGGGATGTCCGAGTCCGACGAGGGTGGACACGGGCGGAAGCGGCGGATGCGCCGTCGCGGAGAATGGGGATGTGGCGGGAACTCGTGAGGTGGCACGGCACTGGCAGTACGCGGAGCTGCCCGGTGTGGATCTGCTGCGGGCCCGGTACGTGCGCAAGAACTTCGTGCGGCACACGCACGAGCACTTCGTGATCGCCGGCATCGCGGAGGGGGTGGAGGTCTTCCAGCACCGGGGCGGTGACCAGTACGCGGGTGCGGGAACGCTCGCTCTGGTCAATCCCGACACCCCGCACACCGGACGGGCCGGTGTGCCCGAGGGCTGGCGGTACGGGGCGGTGTACCCGCCACCCGAACTCGTGGCAGGGATCGCCGCCGAGACGACGACTCTGCGGGGTGCTCCGGGCTTCGTCAGTCCCGTGCTCGACGATCCGTACGCCGTCGCGCTCGTGCATCAGGTCCTGCGGGCCGCCGACGAGGGCAACGCGCTCGCCGCCGACACCCTGCTGCGGGTCGCCGTGACACGGCTGCTGCGGCTGAACGGCGGGGCCCTGCCGACCCGGCAGGTGCGCACGGCCGGAGACCGGACGGCCGCACGCGCGCGTGCCGTGCTGGAGGAGCGGCTCGTCGATCCGCCGACACTGGAGCGGCTCGCGGGAGACCTGGGGACCAGCCCCTTCGCCCTGCTGAGGGCGTTCCGGGACGCCTACGGGATGCCGCCGCACACCTGGCTCACCGACGCGAGGGTCCGTCTCGCGCGGCGGCTGCTGGACGCCGGGACCGCCCCGGCGGAGGCGGCGGTCGCCGTGGGGTTCACCGATCAGCCGCACCTCAACCGTCACTTCGCCCGGATCGTGGGCGTGCCACCGGGCGCGTACCAGCGGGAGCGCAAGAACGTACAAGACGTGCGGCGGCCGCCGCCCGTACCGTCCGGCGGGTGGCAGAACAGACAGCTCTCGCAGACGTACGGGACGGCCGGGGAGGGAGGCCGGACTCCGCCGTCGTCCGGGACGCCCTCGGCGTCGGGGTCGCCGTCGGACTCTCCGGGTTCGCCTTCGGAGTGACCTCGGCGGGCAGCGGGCTCACGGTGTGGCAGACCTGCGCGCTGAGCCTCCTGGTGTTCACCGGCGCGTCCCAGTTCGCGCTCGTCGGGGCACTCGCGGCGGGCGGAAACCCGCTCACGGCGGCCGCCGGCGCCTTCTTCCTCGGCGTACGCAACGCCTTCTACGGCCTGCGCCTGTCGCAGTTGCTGGCCCTCCCGCGCGCGGTGCGCCCGTTCGCCGCCCAATGGGTGATCGACGAGACCACGGCCGTCTCGCTGGCGCAGCGCGACCGGCGAGGAGCGCGGATCGGCTTCGCCGTCACCGGACTCAGCCTGTACGTGCTGTGGAACCTCACCACGCTGCTCGGCGCCCTCGGCGCGGAGGCCATCGGGGACACCGACGCGTGGGGGCTCGACGCGGCCGGCCCGGCCGTCTTCCTGGCACTGCTCGCGCCCATGCTGAAGACCACCACCGAGCGGGTCGCCGCAGGGCTCGCGGTCCTGCTGGGACTCGGCCTGCTGCCCGTCCTGCCCGGCGGGGTGCCCGTGCTGGTGGCCGCCCTCGCCGCGCCGCTCGCCCTGTGGGCCGAGGGCCGACGTGTAGGCCGCGCGCGGGGCGACGCGGAGGAGGAGCGGCGGTGAACGTCTGGATCGCGATCGGTGCGACCGCCCTCGGCTGCTACGCCGTCAAGCTCACCGGCCTGCTCGTGCCCGCGGGTGTGCTCGAGCGGCCCCTCGTCAGGCGGCTCGCGGCCCTGGCGTCCAGCACGAGCGTCTGCCCGTCGGCGAAGGCCTGCTGGGCGGTGAGGGCGGGTGTTCTCGCGGGTGACGTGCCAGGTCAGCCGATGACGCGGCCGTACGACCTGAGGGTGCTCAGGGCCTCGATCGTCACCGCGGGGCGGGACTCCAGCTCCGTGCCCGGTGCCCAGCGGCGCCACCGGATGGGCCAGCCGCCGTCCTGCTGCTGCTGGGCGGCGAGGAAGTCCAGGGCGCCCGCCATCTCGGCGTCGGTGAACCACGCGCGCGCGAGCGAGCCCGGGGTCTTCGCGTAGTCGTACGGGAAGTGGTGCTCGCCGGGCGCGTAACCGGGGGCGACGGGGTACGCGTCCCGGCGGTCCGGATCGAGTACGGCGAGCCGCTGCTCGCGCACCAGGCGGCCCAGGCGGTCGGCGGCCGCCTCCGCGCGCGGGCGGTCCGAGGCGGAGTCCAGGAAGGCCACGGCGGCCTGGATCTCGTACGGGTGGGACGTCTCCAGGGCGTCGACCGCCTGCCAGCAGAAGTCCGTCGCCCTGAACAGCCAGGCGTGCCAGACCTCGTTGCGGTGCAGCAGGCCCACGACCGGTCCGGTCGCCAGGAGTTCGCTGGGCGGGTCGTCCGCGATCGGGATGAACGGGGCGGCGGGATAGCCGCGCTGGCTGGGATGGACCGCCGGGAGCGCCCCGTCGGCGGTGGAGACGGAGGTGAGGTAGCGGCACACCCGTTCCACGCGCTGCCCGCCGCAGCGGCCGAGCGAGTCCAGGATGTGCAGGGCGCGCGCGGTGTGCAGGGGCTGGCTGACGGGGCCGCGGAGATCCGGCTCCAGCGCGTGGCCGTATCCGCCGTCCTCGCCTCGGTAGGCGTCGAGCGCCGTCTCGACGGGGTCGGCGGCACCGTGCAGGAAGTGGTGAGCGAAGAGACGCTGTTCCAGCACGCGCGCGGTGAGCCAGACGAAGTGCTCGGCGCGGAAGAGCGGGGAGCGCGCCGAGGGCGTCGGGGGGAGTGGGGATGCTCCTGATTCGACCATGGGTCAGACCGTAGGCCGCAAAGCGGTCTCCGCAGGCGGTCCCGGCCGGGAGCACCCCCGGGCGCGGGATACTGGTGTCATGCGGTTGACGGTCTTCTGGCAGCGGATGGCGGAGCACTTCGGTACGGGGTACGCCGAGACCTTCGCGCGCGATCACGTGATGATGGAACTCGGCGGGCGCACCGTGGACGAGGCGCTGGCGGCCGGCTGGGACGCCAAGGACGTGTGGCGTGTGGTGTGCGCGGTGATGAACGTTCCGCGGGAGCGGCACTGATCCGAAGAGAAGAGCGCAGGCGGGTCACCGGGTGTCGGTGGCGTGGGCGAGACTTGGCCCGTGGCACCCACTGACGAGACCAGGCATGCCGGCCCGCAGGAACCCCTGTCGGGCGCGACGCCGCCCACCCCGCCGCCGTCCGGCACGGACGCCGAGCCGGGCGCTCGCATGCCGCCCTGGCTCCCGCGCGCGATGGTGCTCGCGCTCGCCCTGGTCGGCGCGTTCCAACTGGGCACCTGGGCCTTCCACCAGGTCATCGGCCTGCTGATCAACATCCTGATCGCGTTCTTCCTGGCTCTCGCGGTCGAACCCGCGGTGAGCCGGCTGGCCGCGCGCGGCATGCGCAGGGGGCTCGCCACCTTTCTGGTCTTCTTCGGCCTGCTGATCGCGTTCGCGGGCTTCTTCACGCTGCTCGGCTCGATCCTCGCGGGCCAGATCATAAAGATGATCGAGGGCTTCCCGCAGTACCTCGACTCGGTGATCAACTGGATCAACACCTCGTTCAACACCGATCTCAGGCGCGTCGACATACAGGAGGGCCTGCTTCACTCCGACTGGCTGAGGAAGTACGCGCAGAACAGCGCGGCCGGCGTCCTGGACATCTCCACGCAGGTTCTCGGTGGTCTCTTCCAACTGCTGACGATCGCGCTGTTCTCGTTCTACTTCGCCGCCGACGGGCCCCGGCTGCGGCGTGCGCTGTGCTCGATCCTGCCGCCCGCCCGGCAGGCCGAGGTGCTGCGCGCGTGGGAGATCGCCGTCGACAAGACCGGCGGCTATCTGTACTCACGCGGTCTGATGGCCCTGATCTCCGGCGCGGCGCACTACGTGCTGCTGCTGTTCCTCGGCATTCCGTACGCGCCCGTCCTCGCCGTGTGGGTCGGTGTGGTCTCGCAGTTCATCCCGACCATCGGCACTTATCTCGCGGGCGCGCTGCCCATGCTGATCGCCTTCACGGTCGATCCCTGGTACGCGCTGTGGGTGCTGATCTTCGTCGTGGTCTACCAGCAGTTCGAGAACTACGTGCTGCAGCCGAAGCTCACCTCGAAGACCGTCGACATCCACCCCGCCGTGGCTTTCGGGTCGGTCATCGCCGGCACCGCCCTCCTCGGCGCGGTCGGCGCGCTGATCTCCATCCCCGCGGTCGCCACGCTCCAGGCGTTCCTCGGCGCGTACGTGAAGCGCTACGACGTCACGGACGATCCCCGTGTCCACGGGCACCGGAGACGGGGCGAGGGGCCGAACCCGCTCGCGCGTGCGCGGCGGCTGTGGACGAGGGCACGGGAGCGGACGGCCGGGCCGGGGGCCGGGGGCGGCTGAGGCAGACCCTGCACCGGGCCGTCGAGGCGGGATCCCGCCGCTTCGGACTCGGCCGACCGGGCTGTGCGACTCCTCGGCTGCGCGACCATCGGTCCGCGGCATGACCGGGCTGCGGCGGATCCGGGCTGCGGCGGATCCGAGGTGTTGCGGTGCGCGAACGTAGGCTCGGAAGTGCCGCGTGGTGCGCTTGACACGAAAATCGAACATCCATTCTGATGGAAGCTCCGGCGAACCTCTCGGCGGGCACTTCATCCCGGTTTGCATGGGTAAGTGACCGAGTTATCCACAGGCCGGACCAGCGTCGAGGCGCGTTGTCAGTGGTAGGCGTTAGCGTCTTTGACGTGAAGCGATCGACTCAAGCAAATCGGGTGGAACCCATGGCAGGTAACGACCGCGAGAAGGCCCTGGATGCCGCTCTCGCACAGATCGAACGGCAATTCGGCAAGGGTGCGGTCATGCGCATGGGCGACCGGTCCCGGGAGCCCATCGAGGTCATCCCCACCGGGTCGACCGCGCTCGACGTGGCTCTCGGCGTCGGGGGTCTGCCGCGCGGCCGTGTCATCGAGGTCTACGGACCGGAGTCGTCCGGTAAGACGACCCTGACCCTGCACGCGGTGGCGAACGCGCAGAAGGCCGGCGGCACGGTCGCGTTCGTGGACGCGGAACACGCCCTCGATCCCGAGTACGCGCAGAAGCTCGGCGTCGACATCGACAACCTGCTGCTGTCCCAGCCGGACAACGGCGAGCAGGCCCTGGAGATCGTGGACATGCTCGTCCGCTCCGGAGCCCTCGACCTGATCGTCATCGACTCCGTGGCCGCGCTCGTCCCGCGTGCGGAGATCGAAGGCGAGATGGGCGACAGCCACGTCGGTCTCCAGGCCCGTCTGATGAGCCAGGCCCTGAGGAAGATCACCAGCGCGCTCAACCAGTCCAAGACCACCGCCATCTTCATCAACCAGCTCCGCGAGAAGATCGGTGTGATGTTCGGCTCCCCGGAGACCACGACCGGTGGCCGGGCGCTGAAGTTCTACGCCTCCGTGCGGCTCGACATCCGGCGCATCGAGACGCTGAAGGACGGCACCGACGCGGTCGGCAACCGCACCCGCGTCAAGGTGGTCAAGAACAAGGTCGCACCGCCCTTCAAGCAGGCCGAGTTCGACATCCTCTACGGGCAGGGCATCAGCCGTGAAGGCGGCCTGATCGACATGGGCGTGGAGAACGGCTTCGTCCGCAAGGCCGGCGCCTGGTACACGTACGAGGGCGACCAGCTCGGCCAGGGCAAGGAGAACGCCCGCAACTTCCTCAAGGACAACCCCGATCTCGCCAACGAGATCGAGAGGAAGATCAAGGAGAAGCTGGGCGTGGGCGTGCGCCCCGAGGAGCCCGGCACGGCGACGGCCGCGGATGCCGCGGTCGCCCCGGGCACACCCGCGGACGACACCGCCAAGGCGGTCCCCGCTTCCGTCACCGCAGCCAAGGCCACCAAGACCAAGGCCGCGGCTGCCAAGAGCTGAGCCGACCGTGACACGACGAACGGACTGGGCCGAGTACGACGCCCTCCCCGGCAGCTACCGCGAGCCGGGGAGCGTCGACGGCGACGGCCTGGCCCGGGGTGGTGACGACCGGCCGGACAGCGGCTCGCACGGGGACGACGGGTCGGCCGGCGCAGGCCGACCCCGTGGCCGCCGGGCGGGACGCGGCGGCGAGGGCGGTTCACGGGGCGGGCGCCGCCGGCGCGGCTCCGCAGAACCGTCCGCCGAGGACGAAGACACCTCTGCCTCGTCGAGGGCCGAGAAGGGGGAGTCTTCAGGGGACCCGGCTGAGCGGGCACGGGCGATCTGCCTGCGCCTGCTCACCGGGACCCCACGCACCCGCAAGCAGCTCGCCGACGCCCTGAGCAAGCGGGAGATCCCGGACGACGTGGCCGAGGAGGTGCTCTCGCGGTTCGAGGAGGTCGGGCTGATCAACGACAGCGCCTTCGCGGACGCCTGGGTGGAGTCCCGGCATCACGGCCGCGGCCTGGCCCGGCGGGCCCTCGCGCAGGAACTGCGCACCAAGGGCGTCGACTCGACGCTGATCGACGAGGCCGTCGCCCAGCTCGACTCCGAGCGGGAGGAAGCGACCGCCCGTGAGCTGGTCGCCCGCAAGCTGCGCTCGACCCGCGGACTCGACCGCGACAAGCGGCTGCGCCGTCTCGCCGGGATGCTCGCGCGCAAGGGCTACCCCCAGGGCATGGCCCTGCGAGTGGTCCGGCAGGCACTCGAGGAGGAGGGCGAGGACACGGAGTTCTTGGAGGACGGGGAGTTCTGATCCCCGAGACGCTGTGACAGGCGGCGGGCACGTGACCCCACGGGGATCACCTCGGCAGCCTGGGGGTTCGGTCCGGTTCGGGACACGGTGGATGCGCGGGGGCACCGATCGCGTCCGGGGCCGGGCATCACATCCGCGTTGGCTCAGCTACTTTGAAGCCCTTCTCTCAGGCAGCCACTCCTCTCAGGCAATCCGTTCTCTCGAGGCTCCCCGCTGAACCCGATGCCCCGTCACGCAGGGGTCTCCGGAACGTCAACTCCCCGGCCAGGGTAGGGACAACCCCCCGCTGAGGACGCCGGACCACCGCAGTGCACAGGTACCTGTGCACAGGCGACCGTGTACACATGCCCCAGGAACCCGGCGCCCACGAGCCGCCCGAGCCGCAGCACGCGCCGCCGACGGCGCCTTCGCCGACGTCCTCGGTCCCCGCCGAACTCGGTGATCTCGCCGCGCTCAAGGCCCTCGCGCAGCCGCGTCGTCAGCGGATTCTCGAGCACCTCACCCTGCACGGCCCGGCCACCTCGGCGACACTGGCCCGTGCCCTGGGCCTGAACACCGGCTCGACGAGCTACCACCTGCGTGAGCTGGCCCGTTACGGCTTCGTCGAGGAGACGGACGGGGAGGAGACGGACAGGGAGGAGGGACAGGCGCGGTCGTCGCCGTCCCAGCACCGGGAACGCTGGTGGCGGGTGGTCCCCGGTGACCGCCGCTTCCCGCCGCGCAGCCGGCAGAGCCCGGAGACGCGGCACGTCATGGACGAGCTGAACCACCACGCCTACGCCGCCGATCTGGACCTCTTCGAACGGCTGCAGCGGGAGTCGGCCCAGGGCGACCCGTGGGCGGACGCGTTCCCGTACTCGCGAGGGACGATCCGGCTCACGCTGCCCGAACTCCGGGAGTTCTTCGAGGAGTACATCGCCCTCGTCAACCGGTACAAGCGGCCCGAGTCCGAGGCCCCGACCGACGCGCGCACCCTGCTCACCCGGTTCCTCGCCCTCCCCG
>NZ_JARGEF010000244.1:0-12216 GCF_033794725.1 Streptomyces sp. ID05-39B
TTTTTGGGGGGTGAGGAAAGGGTTTAAGAAGGCAGGGCCGACGGGGTCCGGCCGGGGCCCGAGGCCGTAACCACGTCGCGCCGGGCCCTGTCCCGCCGGTCCCGAGCCGGGAACGGGATCGCACCCTGCCCCGTTTCCTTTCCCGGGGCCGACGGGGGGCGGACCGGAGGCCGATGGGGGCCGATAGGGTCCGGCCGGGGCCCGAGGCCGTAACCACATCGCGCCGCGCCCCGTCCCGCCGGTCGCGAGCCGCACTCCGCATCGCGACTGTTCGGGCCTGGGCCGGGCAGAGCCGGGTCGGTTCGGGACGCAACGGCCCCGAACCGACCCGACCCGACCCGCCCTCCGCCGGAGGCCTAAGCGGCCTTCGCCTTGGTGGCGTACATGTCCACGTACTCCTGCCCGGACAGCCGCATGACCTCGGTCATCACGGAGTCCGTCACCGCGCGCAGCACATAGCGGTCCCGGTCCATCCCCTCGTACCGGGAGAACTCCATCGCCTCACCGAAGCGGACCGTCACCTTCGAGGGGCGGGGCATTCCGGAGCCGCCCGGCTGGATCTTGTCCGTGCCGATCATCGCGAAGGGCACCACCGGCGCGCCGGTCATCAGGGTGAGGCGGGCGATGCCCGTACGGCCCCGGTACAGCCGCCCGTCGGGGGAGCGCGTGCCCTCGGGGTAGATCCCGAAGACCCGGCCCTCCTCCAGGATCCGGCGCCCGGTCATCAGGGCGGCCACCCCGCCCTTGCCGCCGTCGCGGTCGACGGGGATCATGCCGACGCCGATGAAGAACCAGGCCATCAGCCGGCCCTTGAGGCCCTTGCCGGTGACGTATTCGTCCTTGCCGATGAAGAAGACCTGCCGGTCGCAGACCAGCGGCAGGATCATCGAGTCGATGAAGGTGAGGTGGTTGCCGGCCAGGATGACCGGACCGTCGCCCGGGATGTGCTCCATGCCTTCGACCCGGGGGCGGAACATCAGGCGCATGACCGGTCCGAGCACTGCCTTGATGAGCGCGAAGCGGGACAACGGGCCCTCCGATAGCGGTATGAGTATGTGCAGGTGAGGACGATACTCGCGCGGCCGGGGGCGGCGCACATCGGGTTCACCGAGGTCTTACGCACTGTTGACCTACGTTTACCTGTACGGCCGGTCCGTCGCGGCCCCGACACACGGGCGGAACGCGGTGACGCACATCGCGGTCCGAAGGGCCCCCGAGTTCTCCGCCGGCTCCGCGTGACACGCCGGGCACCGCCACGGCCGGTACCGATCGCCTACCCCGCCGCACGCCGACGAATCGGACACTCCGTCATATCGTCGTACGGCATACGCCATCCATCCTCACCCGCATGTTCGGATCGAGGTCTCCCGGCGGCCATGTCCACGCCCCTACGATCGGCGCGCACGGGACGAGCCGATGGCAGGGAGGACCCTCATGGGTACACAGGAGTCGCAGCACCCGAACGCCCGAGCGAGCGGAACCGGGCGGCGGGCGTTCCTCGGAGCGGCCGCCGCGATCGGCGCCGCCGGCACCGCCCTGGGCCTCTCCGGCACCGCGAGAGCCACGGAGGCAGCCACCGGGTCGCGGCACGGCGGCAAGGGCCTCGCGAGCCTGCCGGTGCCCACGATCATCGGCCACCGGGGCGCCAGCGGCTACCGGCCCGAGCACACCCTCGGCGCCTACCAGCTCGCCCTCGACCTCGGCGCCGACATCGTCGAGGCCGGCGACCTCGTGCCCACCAGGGACGGCCATCTCGTCTGCCGCCACGAACCGGAGATCGGTGGCACAACGGACGTCGCGAGCCACCCCGAGTTCGCCGGCCGCAGGACCACCAAGGTCCTCGACGGCGTCTCCCTCACCGGCTGGTTCACCGAGGACTTCACGCTCGCCGAGCTGAGGACGCTGCGCGCGACCGAGCGCATCCCCGCCAACCGCCCCCACAACACCCTCTACAACGGCCGCTGGCGGATCCCCACCTTCGAGGAAGTCCTGAAGTGGCAGGACGAGCAGACCCGCAAGCGCGGCAAGCAGGTCTGGATCTACCCCGAGCTGAAGCACCCCACCTACTTCCGGGGACTCGGCCTCAACCTGGAGGAGCGCGTCGCCAAGCTGCTCGGCAAGCACGGCAAGGACGGCAGGAACGCGCCCGTCATCCTCCAGTCGTTCGAGCCGACCAGCATCCAGCGCCTGAACAAGACGGTCGGCAACCCGCTCGTCGTCCTGCTCTCCGGAGCCACCACCCGCCCCTGGGACTTCGTCGAGACCGGCGACCCGCGCACGGTCGCCGACCTGGTCACCGTCAAGGGCCTGCGGGAGATCGCCGGCTACGCGCAGGGCATCGGCCCCACCCTCGACCTGGTCGTCCCCAAGGACGCGGCCGGCAACCTCACCACGCCGACCACGCTGGTGAAGGACGCCCACGCGGCCGGCCTGATCCTGCACCCCTACACCATGCGCAACGAGAACCCCTTCCTGCCCGCGAACTTCCGCAAGGGCACCGACGCGGACGCCTACGGCGACGTGTTCGGCGCCTACCGGGCGTACTTCGCGACCGGCATCGACGGTGTGTTCACCGACCAGCCGGACACCGGCCGCCTCGCCCGCGAGGACTTCGTCAACGGCTCCTGACCTCGTTGGGGTGACAACCGGCCGTCCGGGCAACCCACCGCCCGGGCGGCCGCGTCGTGCCGCACATGACGCACGACCTGCTCGCCGCCCTGCGCCCCCTGCTCACCGCGGAGGCCGACGCCGAGGCACATGCCACCGGAACCGAGCCCGCCGACCTCGAACAGGCCGTCTGGCTGCGCCTGCTGGAACACCTCGCCACCGACGGTGCGCCCCTCGACCCGCAGGGCTGGCTGCGCCGCGCGGTGCGCGCCGAGGCCCGCCGCGACCGCCGTACGGCCCGGCGGGAACGGCCGTTCGCGGGCGACCCGGCCGAGGACGGTGACCGCGGTCCCGAGCAGACCGTCCTCACCGCCGCCCGCCACCGCGCACTGCGCGACGCCGTCCACCGGCTGCCCGGCCGGTGTCCCCGGCTCCTGGACGCCCTGCTGTCGCCGGAGGACCTCACGTACCGCGAGATCGCGCTGGAGTTGGGTATCTCACAGGGAAGTCTCGGACCGGAACGTTCCCGATGTCTGGGATGTCTGCGACGTCTGCTCACGCCGGAGGTTGCGGCCCGCGAACTGCGGGGATAGGAGTGTAGGACCACAGGCGATCAGGTGAGCGGGAGGCGTGCGCATATGGGCATGAGCGTGACCATCTCGGTGGCGACCGAGCAGGATGCCGAGCAGATCTTCAGGCTTCAGTACCTGTGCTTCCAGGGCGAGGCGGCGTTGTACGGCAACTACCGCATCGCCCCCCTCGTCCAGACCCTGGACTCCGTCCGGCAGGAACTCGCCTCCGACTGCGTCTACGTGGCCCGGCTGGGCGAGGAGGTCGTCGGCTCGGTCCGCGGCACGGTCACCGAGGACGGCGCGGCCTCCATCGGCAGGCTCTGCGTCCACCCCCGCCTCCAGGGCCACGGCATCGGCGCCAGGCTGCTGCGGGCGGCGGAGTCGGCGCTGGCGGGGGAGCGCGGTGCCACCAGGTTCCGCCTCTTCACCGGCCACCGCAGCGAGGGCAACCTGCGCCTGTACCGCCGCGTCGGCTACCAGACGGTGGGCACGTCCGAGGGCTCGGACGGCGTCAGGATGATCGTCCTGGAGAAGCCGGCCGACGAGTTCGCCACCACGGCCTGAGCGGGGCCGCAGTCATGCGGCCCGTCGCGCACGCGTCCTGCGCAGCCAGAAGAGAGCGGTCAGGGGCAGCAGCACGGGGATGAACACGTATCCCATCCCGTAGTCCGACCACACGGTCGAGTCCGGGAAGGCGTCACGGTCCAGCAGCGTCCAGGTGCCCACGACCAGCACACCCGCCAGTTCGGCGGCGCAGCACACCTGCGCCGCCCTGCGCGCCGTTTCCCCGCCCCGCACCAGCGAGTACGTGATGAAGCCGTACACCAGACCGGCCACCGCGGACAGCGAGTACGCCAGCGGCGCCCGGTCGAACTCCGTCGCGATCTGGTACGCCGAGCGCGACACCGCACCGACCACCATCACGCCGTAGAACCAGACCAGCAGCAGGCCGGGCCCGCCGATCAGCCGGGCCGGCTTGTCCTCCGCGGCGCTCACCTCAGCCTCCCCAGATGTCATGGAGCCGCACCTCCAGGACGGCGAGGACGACCCCGCCCGCCGCGACCGTCACCGAGCCCCACCGGGTCCGCTCGCCCAGCGACATGAACCCCGCGGCCGGAACGCACGCGAACGCGCCCAGCAGATACGCCACGAAGATCGTCGTGCCCTGGGCCGGCTCCTCGCCCCGCGCCAACTGCACGATCCCGACGATCAGCTGGACCAGCGCCAGCACCGAGACCACGGCCATCCCGATGAAGTGCCAGTCCTTCGTCGGCTGGTCACGGTAGGCCGCCCAGCCGCACCAGGCGGCCAGCAGCAGTGCGGCGACACCGGTCACCAGCGTCAGGACATCAAGCATGCAGTGACCCTATTACGGCCGTACGCGGCCCCTCGTGGCCGGGCCCGCGCCGTGACGCGCCCTCGGACCACGGCCGTGGCGTTGGCCACAACCCGCCCCGTCCGTGGACCTGACGCCCGCCCGCCGAGGAAGACCTGTCAGTCATGTCCACACTGGTCACGAGCGGGGGAGCGCGACCTTCCGGATGTGTGGGGACGCTGTCCACGGCTGTCCGTCATGTGGACGGCCCGGCTTTGTCAGGACCGTAGGTCTGGTTTACTGATCGCATGACCACGACGAGCAGCCGCACCTTTGCGACCGAGGCGACCCTGACGCCCGGTGCTCGTTGTATGTGTCGAATGTGCGCCTTCTAGAGGGCCCCCGCACCACTCCAGAGCTCGCGCCCCGAAGCGAGACGCCGTGGCACGTCCGTACGCCCCGCGTACGTGACAAGACGCCTCCCCCACCGCTGAACGGCGCGGGGGACCCCCATCGCGCACATGTTCTCCCCCCGGTTCCATCGCCACCGCGAGAACCGTGTCGCGTCCTGACCGAATGCACCCGTGCCGGGCACACCCACGCCCGCGCACTCGACAGTGACGGAAACCCACGTGATCACCACCACGGGCCTGACCAAGGTCTACCGCTCGCGCGGCCGTGAGGTCACCGCCCTGGACGGCGTCGACCTGCACGTCCGCGAAGGCGAGGTGTACGGCGTCATCGGCCAGTCCGGCGCCGGCAAGTCCTCGCTGATCCGCTGCATCAACCTCCTGGAACGCCCCACCTCCGGCACGGTCACCGTGGCAGGCCAGGACCTCACCGCCCTCGCCGGCCGCGGCCCGCGGGCGGGCCGGGAACTCCGCGAGGCGCGCAGCCGTATCGGCATGGTCTTCCAGCACTTCAACCTGCTGTCGTCGCGGACCGTGCGGGACAACGTCGAACTGCCGCTGGAGATCCTCGGCACGTCGGGGAAGGAACGTTCCCGCAAGGCGCTCGAACTCCTCGACCTCGTCGGTCTCGCCGACAAGGCGGGCGCCTACCCCGCCCAGCTGTCCGGCGGTCAGAAGCAGCGAGTCGGCATCGCCCGCGCCCTCGCCGGCGACCCCAAGGTGCTGCTCTCCGACGAGGCCACCAGCGCCCTCGACCCGGAGACCACCCGCTCGATCCTCCAACTGCTGCGCGACCTCAACCGCCAACTGGGCCTGACGGTCCTGCTCATCACCCACGAGATGGGTGTGGTGAAGTCGATCTGCGACTCCGCGGCGCTCATGGAGCGGGGCCGCGTCGTCGAGTCCGGCACGGTCAGCGAACTGCTCGCCACCCCCGGCTCCGAACTGGCCGCCGCGCTCTTCCCGGTGGGCGGCGAGCCGACCGGCGACGACCGGACCGTCCTCGACGTCACCTTCCAGGGCGAGGCCGCGACCCAGCCGGTCATCTCCCAGCTGTCGCGCACCTACAACATCGACATCTCCATCCTGGGCGCGGCCATCGACACCGTCGGCGGCCTCCAGGTCGGCCGGATGCGCATCGAACTCCCCGGCCGCTACGAGGACAACGTGGTGCCGATCGGCTTCCTGCGCGAACAGGGTCTTCAGATCGACGTGCCGGGCGCCCCCGACGAGCGGCCCCTGCTGGTGAAGGACGGTGCCAAGTGACCTGGTCCGAAATGCAGCCCCTGCTGGAGCAGGCGTGTTGGGACACCCTCTACATGGTGGGCTGGTCCACACTCATCGCCGTCGCCGGCGGCCTTCCGCTCGGCATCCTCCTCGTCCTCACCGACCGGGGCGGCCTGCTGCAGAACGTCGTCGCCAACAAGGTGATCGGGCAGGTCGTGAACATCGCCCGCTCCATGCCGTTCATCATCCTCATGGTCGCGCTGATGACCTTCACCCGCTGGGTGACCGGAACGACCATCGGCCGCGAGGCCGCCATCGTGCCGCTCGCCATCGGCGCGATCCCCTTCTTCGCGCGTCTCGTGGAGATGTCCGTCCGCGAGGTGGACGGCGGGCTCGTCGAAGCCGTGCAGTCCATGGGCGGCAGCACCTGGAAGATCGTCCGCAGCGTGCTCGTCCCCGAGGCCCTGCCGTCCCTGATCTCCGGCGCCACCACCACCGTCGTCGCCCTGATCGGCTACTCCGCCATGGCGGGCACCGTCGGCGCGGGCGGTCTGGGCGACATCGCGATCCGTTACGGCTACCAGCGCTTCGAGACGGGCCTGATGTGGATCACCGTCGCCATCCTGGCCCTCGTCATCTCCCTGCTCCAGTTCGGCGGTGACTTCGCGGCCCGCTCCCTGCACCGGCGCACCGGCAAGGGCGGCCCGCTGCTCCTCTTCAAGCCGCTGAGCGGAATCTTCCCCGGCACCGTCGCCACCGACGCCGTGAAGAAGAGCTGAACGACACGGCGAGGGCTGACCCGCACCCCGAAACCCGGACCACCCACCAAGAGCTGAACCACACCCCCACCCCCTTGTTCTCCCCGCGCACACCCACAGCGGGGACGTACCACCTCAGGAAAGGCACTTTTCGTGCGTAACACCGCCAAAATCACCACCGCTGTCCTCGCCGCCGGAGCCCTCACCCTCGGGCTCAGCGCGTGCGGCTCGGACAAGGACTCCGGCTCCGCCGCCACGGACACCAGCGGCCCGCTCGTCGTCGCCGCGAGCCCCGTCCCGCACGCCGAGATCCTCACCTTCGTCAAGGACAACCTGGCCAAGGACGCGGGCCTCGACCTGGAGGTCAAGGAGTTCACCGACTACGTCACGCCGAACACGGCGACGGAGGACGGCTCGGTCGGCGCCAACTACTTCCAGAACCAGCCCTACCTCGACGACTTCAACAAGAAGAACGGCACCCACGTCGTGCCCGCCGTCACCGTCCACCTGGAGCCGCTCGGCCTCTACTCCCACAAGTTCAAGAGCGTCGAAGCCCTCGAGAACGGGGCGACCGTCGCCGTCCCCAACGACACGGTGAACGAGGCGCGAGCCCTGAAGCTGCTCGCCGCGAACGGCCTCATCACGCTCAAGGACGGCGCGGGCAACTCGACGACCCCCGCCGACATCAGCGAGAACCCGAAGAACCTCAAGTTCAAGGAGCTGGAGGCGGCCCAGACCCCGCGCTCCCTGGACGACGTGGACGCCGCCGTCATCAACGGCAACTACGCCATCGAGGCCGACCTCAAGCCCGCGAAGGACGCCCTCGTCCTGGAGTCCGCCACGGACAACCCGTACGGCAACTTCCTCGCCGTCAAGGAGGGCAACGAGGACGACCCGCGCGTGAAGAAGCTCGCGAAGCTCCTCACCTCCCCCGAGGTCAAGAAGTTCATCGAGGACAAGTACGCCGGCTCGGTCATCGCGTCCTTCTGAGACGCCGGCGCCGGCTTCCTCGCCGTCTGGCCCGGCAACGGGGACGACCCGCGGGCACCCCGCCCACACCCGGGGTCCGCGCCTTCGGCAGGTGCGGACCCCGTGGTGCGACACGGTGCTTTCATGCTGCATGCTGAGCAGTTCAGCGGGCCTGACGGTCAACCAGGTCGGACCCTGACGGTTTCGAAGGTTACGGAGCGGCGCATGACGAGCACCTTCCCCAGCATCTCCATCAGCACGGAGCGGTTGGTGCTGCGTCCCCTGGACGAGGACGACGTACCCGCCCTGGCCGAGATGATGAACGATGAACAGGTCACGGCCTGGACCTCCGTCCCCCAGCCCTTCACCGCCCGCAACGCCCGCACCTGGATCACGCAGTACGCCCCCGCCCAGCGCGCCTCCGGCCGCGGACTCGACCTCGCCGTCACCGAGTTCCTCACCCAGCGCCTCGTCGGCGTCATCCAGCTAGGCAAGACCAACTGGCACGTACGGTCCACCGAACTGTCGTACATCATCGCCCCCTGGGCCCGCGGCGAGGGCTACGCCTCCGAGGCCGCGCTCGCCACCGCCCAGTGGCTGTTCACCGACCAGAAGCTCGAACGCATCGAACTGCGCACGGCCGCCGACAACACCGCCTCGCAGCAGGTCGCGCAGAAGATCGGCTGCATCAGCGAGGGCGTCCTGCGCGGCGCCTGCATAGCGCGCGTCCACGCCGACGACGGAACCTGGAGCGAGGCGCGCACCGACTTCATCGTGTGGAGCCTGCTCCCGGAGGACATCGAGGGCGCCGGGGAGCACCTCACGGAGAGCGGCGGCTACCCCTCGTACGCCGACTGGAACTGACCCCGGGGCGGCGCACCACCCCGCCCGGCCCCGCGCGGCCAGGTACTCTCACGAAGCCCGCCAGCCGCGTAGACCCACGGGAGACTGACGACGATGGCCGACCGCGTCACGGTGATCGGCTGGGACGGCTCGCCGCTGACCGCCGCCGCCCGCTCGGCCCTGGGCGCCGCCACCCTCGTGGCCGGTGCCGCCCACCACCTGGCGCTGCCCGAGGTGCCCCCCGCCGCCGAACGCATCCGCCTCGGCAGCGTCGCCCTCGCCGCCCGCCGCATCGCGGGCCACCGAGGCACGGCGGTCGTCCTCGCCGACGGCGACCCCGGCTACTTCGGCGTCGTACGCACCCTGCGCGCACCCGAGTTCGGCCTGGAGGTCGAGGTCGTCCCGGCCGTCTCCTCCGTCGCCACCGCGTTCGCCCGCGCCGGCATGCCCTGGGACGACGCCCAGGTGGTCGTCGCACACCGACGCACCCTGCGCCGCGCCGTGAACGTGTGCCGGGCCCACACCAAGGTCGCCGTCCTCACCTCGCCCGGCGCCGGCCCCGTCGAACTGGGCCTGCTCATGGAGGGCGTCCACCGCACCTTCGTCGTCTGCGAGGAACTGGGCACCGACCGCGAACAGATCAGCGTCGTCACCTCCGAGAAGGCCGCCGACCACACCTGGCGCGACCCCAACGTCGTCATCGTCATCGGCGGCACCGCGGGCGCCCCGCCGTCGGGCGACGGCGGCTGGATCGCCGGCCGCGACCCGGGCACCGGCCCACGCGGCTGGACCCTGCCCGCCGGTGAGTACGGCGGCGGACTGGGCGAGGGTGAGGGCGAACTGCTCCGGGCGGCCCAACTCGCCCGCCTGGGACCGAGGGTCGGCGATCTCGTGTGGGACATCGGCTGCGGCAGCGGTGCCTTCGCGACCGAGGCCGCGCGGGCCGGGGCGGCCGTCATCGCCGTCGACCACGCCATGGAGGCGTGCGCCCGCACCGACGCCGCCGCGCGCCGCTTCGGGGTACAGCTCCAGATCGTCCGCGGCACCGCCCCGCACGTCCTGGAGGACCTGCCCGAACCGGACGTCGTCCGCGTCGGCGGCGGGGGAGCGGCCGTGGTCTCCGCGGTCGCCGACCGCCGCCCGCAGCGCATCGTCACCCACGCCATGACCCGTGACGCCGCCGAACGCGCCGGCCGCGACCTGACCGAGCACGGGTACCGCGTCGAGTGCGCCCTCGTCCAGTCCGTCGAACTCGACACGCGGGCCTGGACGGAGACGGAACGGAGCGTCGCGTTCCTGCTCAGCGGGGTTCTGCCGGGCCGTTCGGCCTGACCTGGTCTGGCCTCCCCGTGATCCTGTTGTCCTACTGCGCGCGGTAGGCTGGCCGATCGTCGTACCGCATCCGGGCGCCCGGCCTTTCGTCGGTCAATATCCGGAAAACACCTCCGTTTTGGGGTGGGTGTGGTACGGCAGAACCTGAGGGCGCGCAACGTGGCGCAGTCCACAGCGGAGCGTCGCGGATCAAGCTGTCGCGACGCGGCAACGACCGCGACAATGCCACTGAATGGCTTTGTCGTCTTTTTCGTGCGGGTCGTTCGTGCCGCTGGGCGTGGACGCTCGTTCTTCACTACGGGGCGGTCGGTGCGCCGTTCCGGGTGAGCTGGTCGTAGGAGCACTAACCGATGGGCGAGGGGTACGCATGACCGACACCGGCCAGGTCCCGGGCGAGGGACTGCCGGAGAACGCAGGCATGGTGGATCAGCAGGGCGTCCCCGCGCCCGGCGCGTACACCTACCTCTCCGAGACCACCGCCGAGGACGAAGACCTGTTGCTGCTGCCCGGCGCCCAGAGCGCCTGGGGCAACGAGGTCGCGCCACCCGCACCCGAGCCGGTCGTCGAGGCGGTGCACGAACCAGGCCCGCACGAGACGTCGGGCCGGGACAGCGGTTCCGTCGACCTCAGCGCCGTACGCCTCCCGAACCCGTCGGCGCCGCCCTCGGCACCGCGGCGCCCCCTGCACCTCGGCCCGCCCCTCCCCGACACCTCCGCGAGCCCGGTCCGCTCCCTCGCCGACCGCGGCCCCGCGGGCGCGCCGGTACGGCACCCGGGCACGCCCACGTCCGGACCCGAGTACCTCGACGCCCAGCACCTGCGCGAGATGCCCCCGCAGGGTGCGGTGCCCTGGGGTGCCCAGGCGTCCGCCGAGGCGCCGGTCGCTCCCGGGGCGACCGCTGCGGAAACGGTTGTTCCGGCCGCGCAGCAGCAGACCGAGCAGTCGCGCGCGGCCCAGGCGGTCATGGCCCGCCCGGACACGGACATGGCCACGGACACGGGTGCGCCCCAGCCGGAGGACCCCGCGAGGACACCCCTGACACCGGAGGCGGCCCAGCCCGCGTACGCCGGTGAAGGCGCCGACGCGACGGGGCCGGAGGTCCCGGCCGAGCCCGCGCCCGGCCCCGAGCCGATGCCGCAGGTCCCTGAGGCGGTACGGGAAACCGCGGCGCCCGACGCTCCGCACGCCCCCGACGCGATCCCCGTCGAGGAGGTACCGGCGCCCGCGGCCGAGGTGGCAGAGGCGGCGCCCGCGGAGGCCTCGGTGGAGATGCCCGCCCCGGAGGCGGTCCAGGCGTCCGAGGCTCCGCTGCCCGACGCGATTCCCGAACCGCGGGCCGCCGAGGTCGCGCAGACCCCGGAGCTTCAGGCGGTCGCCGTACCCGTCACGTCCGTGACTCCCGAGGCCGCCCCCACGCCGGAACCCGTGCAGGCGCCGGAGTCCGACGGCCCGCAGGCCGCCCCGCAGGCCGTGCCCGGCCAGAGCCAGGCGCCCGAGTACGTGATGGCCCCCACCTCCGAGGTGCCCGCCGCTCCGGAGACCATCGCCCCCGAGCCGGAGGCCATCGCCCCCGAGCCGGAGGCCGCCGCTCCCGAACCGGAGAGCACGACCCCCGCTCTGGAGGCCACGGCCCCGCAGCCGGAGGCCGACGCCCTGGCACCGGCACCGGAGGCTCCCGCTCCCGCCCCGGAGATCATCGCGCCCGCACAGGCGCCCCCGGCTGCCGAGGCCCACGTCCCGGCCCAGGAACCCGAGGTCCCCGCCGTGGTGCCCGCTGTTGTCCAGCCGGACAGTCAGTCGGACGATCGGCCGCACCACCAGCCGGAGCCCGAGCAGGCATCCCCGGAGCAGCCGGCGCCGGAAGCACCCGCAGCGGAAACGCCCACGGCGCAAGCACCCGCGGTGGAACCGGTTCCGGCGGAACCGGCCCCGGGGGAACTGCTCGCCGAGCCCGCACCGAGCGCCCAGCTCAATGAGCCCGAGCCGGTGCCCGCAACCGTGCCCGATCCCGATGCCGCACCCGTGTCCGAACCCGAAGTGCACCTCCTCCAGTCGGCCCCGGAAACGCACCCCGTCCCGGTCCCGCAGCACCAGGAGCCCTCGCTGGGCCCCGCCCACATCACGGACCCTGCGTCCCAGATCCCGGACGCAGCTGCCCCCGTCCCGGCCCCCGCGGCCGAGG
>NZ_JARGEF010000245.1:0-12173 GCF_033794725.1 Streptomyces sp. ID05-39B
CCACCGGCCCCCGCCTCCTCCCGCTCTCCTTCCCGCTCACGTTCCCGTGAGCGAACCCCCACGTGGACCGTCACGTGAACAGACCACCCGTACACCCGCACAAGCGACGTAGGAGAAGGAAGCCCATGGCAACGACCACACCAGCCGGTGTGCGGGCTCACGCGAGGCACGGCGGAGGGTCCGCCGACGACGCTCCGATGACCCACCGACAGATCATGGAGGCCCTCTCCGGGCTGCTCCTCGGCATGTTCGTGGCGATCCTGTCGTCCACGATCGTCTCGAACGCCCTCCCGGAGATCATCGGCGACCTCGGCGGCGGCCAGTCCGCCTACACCTGGGTCGTCACCGCCACCCTGCTGGCGATGACCGCGACGACCCCCCTGTGGGGCAAGCTCGCGGACCTGTACGACAAGAAGGCCCTCGTCCAGATAGCGCTCGTCATCTACGTGCTCGGATCCGCCGCCGCCGGTCTCTCGCAGAACTCCGGCATGCTGATCGCCTGCCGTGTCGTCCAGGGCGTCGGCGTGGGCGGCCTCTCGGCCCTCGCGCAGATCGTCATGGCGGCGATGATCTCCCCGCGTGAGCGCGGCCGTTACTCCGGCTACCTCGGCGCGACCTTCGCCGTCGCCACCGTCGGCGGTCCGCTGCTCGGCGGTGTCATCACCGACACCAGCTGGCTGGGCTGGCGCTGGTGCTTCTACGTCGGCGTGCCCTTCGCCGTGATCGCGCTGATCGTGCTCCAGAAGACCCTGCACCTGCCCGTCGTGAAGCGGGACGTCAAGGTCGACTGGGCCGGCGCGTTCTTCATCTCGGCCGCGGTCTCGCTGCTGCTGGTCTGGGTCACCTTCGCCGGTGACAAGTACGAGTGGCTGTCCTGGCAGACGTACGCGATGGTCGCGGGGTCGGTCGCGCTCGGGCTGGTCTTCGTCCTCGTCGAGTCGAGGGCGAGCGAGCCGATCATCCCGCTGCGCCTCTTCCGCAACCGCACCATCACGCTGTCCTCCGCGGCCTCGCTCTTCGTCGGCGTCGCGATGTTCTCCGGCACGGTCTTCTTCGCCCAGTACTTCCAGCTGGCCCGCGACGAGTCTCCGACCATGTCCGGCGTGCTGACGATCCCGATGATCGCCGGCCTGTTCGTCTCCTCCACCGTGTCCGGGCAGCTCATCACCCGCACCGGCAGGTGGAAGGCCTGGCTGGTCGGCGGCGGTGTGCTCATCACTGCGGGCCTCGGCCTGCTGGGCACGATCCGCTACGACACCCCGTACTGGAAGACGGCCGTCTTCATGGCCCTGCTGGGCCTCGGCATCGGCATGATGATGCAGAACCTGGTGCTGTCCACGCAGAACCAGGTCGCCCCGGGCGATCTCGGCGCGGCCAGCTCCACGGTCACCTTCTTCCGCTCCCTCGGCGGTGCGATGGGCGTCTCCGCGCTCGGTGCCGTCATGGCCCACCGCATCGGCGACTACGCCGAGGACGGCATCGCGGGCCTGGGCCCCGACTACGCCTCCGTCGCGGGCGGTTCCGGCTCGGGGGACGCCATCCCCGACATGGACAAGCTGCCGCTGCCGCTGCGCACGGTCATGGAGAGCGCGTACGGCCACGGCATCGCGGACGTCTTCCTGATCGCCGCCGCCATGGCCCTGCTGGCCTTCCTCATCACCCTGTTCATCAAGGAGGTCCCGTTGAGGACCAGGGGCGCGCTGGCGCAGACGGCCTCCGGCGACACTCCCTCCGAGACTCCGGCAGGGGCAGGGGCAGGGGCTGAGACCGGATCTGTGTCTGTGACCGGGTCCGGGTCCGGGTCCGGGGCGCAGGCTGCCGTCGCCGACAAGGTCCTCGCGGCTGTCGGTTCCGCCGTCGAGGCCGGTCCCGAGGGCACGCAGCGGCTCGCGGGCGTGGCGACCGCGGACCAGACCGCCGACGCCCCCGCGGGCTCCTCCGGCGGCATCCCGGTCCGCGGCCACGTCCGCGGCGCCGAGAGCGCGCCCGTCCCGCAGGCCGCCGTCACGCTGATCTCCCTCGCGGGCCGGCAGCTGGGCCGCTCGGTCGCGCAGGCCGACGGCTCCTACGGACTGGACGCGCCGGGCACAGGGTCGTACGTCCTGATCGCCTCCGCCGACGGGTTCCAGCCGCAGGCGTCCACGGTCGTCGTCAGCGGCGAGCCGGTCGCTTACGACATCCTGCTCAGCGGGACCAGCGGGCTCGGCGGTGTCGTGCGGACCGCCGAGTCGGGTCGGCCCGTCAAGGACGCCATGGTCGTCGTCACCGATGTGCGCGGCGATCTGCTGGCCACCGGCACCACCGGTGAGCAGGGCGAGTTCGCCTTCGCCGAGCTGGTGCCCGGTGCCGTGACCGTCGCCGTGAACGCCGCCGGGTTCCGGCCGCGTGCCCTGCCCGTCGAGGTGGGCGTGAGCGGAGTGACCCGCGTGGAGTTGGTCCTCGACGCGGGGGCACAGATCCAGGGCGTCGTCCGGGCGCCGCACGGTCCGCTGGCCGACGCGCGCGTCACGCTCGTCGACGCCGCGGGCAACGTGGTCGGCTCCGCCACCACCGGGGTGGACGGGGCGTACGCCTTCACCGACCTCGACGGCGGCGACTACACGGTCATCGCGACCGGCTACCCGCCGGTGGCCACCGCCCTGACCGTCTCCGGCACGGGTGTGGACGGCCACGACATCGCACTCGCCCACCCCGGCGAGTAGCACGACACGCCACCGGCCCGTGGCGGGGTTCGCCCCCCGCCACGGGCCGCTCTCTTCGAGGAGTTACGTGAGATGGGACTGACCGCGAGGATCCGCACCCGGGACGGATGGGCCGTGTCGCACGCGGTCGTCACGATGACGGACATGGCGGGCAGGCAGGTGCTGCGCGCCGAGGCCGACGCGGAGGGTGCCGTACGCGACGCGACCGCGCTGACCCCGGGGGCGTACACCGTGATCGTCACCGCCGTCGGATACGCGCCGGCCGCCGCGAGCTCGCTCGTCACCGCGAGCGGGCGGGCCGAGGTCGGCACGGTCACGCTGGCCCGGCAGGGCGGCGCCGAACTGCCGCCGCCCGGACCGTGGACCGTCGACCCGGCGCACTCCACCGTCGGCGCGGTCGCCCAGCACCTGGGCATCTCCAGCGTGCGCGGCCGGTTCACCGAGTTCGCAGCGTCCGTCGAGATCGCCCCGGACGACGTCACCAAGTCCCGGGTGGAGGCGGTGATCCGGGCCGCGTCCATCGACACCGGCAACGGCATGCGCGACGCCCACCTGCGTTCGGCGGACTTCCTGGACGTCGAGGCCCACCCCGAGATCACCTACCGCTCGACCGGCGTGAGCGCCGCGGGCACCGACCGGTGGACGGTCCACGGCGACCTGTCCCTGCGCGGGATCGTCCGGCCCGTCGACCTGGACCTCGCCTGCCTCGGCACCGGCGCCGACCCGTGGGGCGGCACCCGCGCCGCCTTCCGCGCGACGGCCGACCTGCGCCGCGAGGACTTCGCCCTCACCTACAACCAGGTCGTCCAGGCGGGCATCGCCGCCATCGGTACGACGCTCAGGGTCGAGCTGGACATCCAGGCCGTGCAGGGTGAGTCACTGCCGCAGGCGTAGGACCGGCGGGGTCGGCCGCGACGCACGCGCACGCGTCACCCCGCGCCTACGCTGGCGCCATGGCACCGAACATCGCGACCAACACGTCCGTCTCCCTCGACGAGCTGCTGGACTTCGTCCGTCCCCGGCACCGCGCGATCCTCCTCACCCGGCGCGCCGACGGCGACCCCCAGGCCTCACCGCTCACCTGCGGCGTCGACGACTCGGGCCGGATCGTCATGTCGACCTACCCGGAGCGGGCCAAGACGCGCAACGCCAAGCGGGACGAGCGGGTCAGCCTGCTCGTCCTGAGCGACGAGTGGGACGGCCCCTGGGTCCAGGTCGACGGCACGGCCGAGGTCATCGACTCCCCCGACTCCGTCGAGGCGCTGGTCGAGTACTACCGCAACATCGCCGGCGAGCACCCGGACTGGGACGAATACCGTGCGGCGATGATCAAACAGGGCAAGTCGATCATCCGCGTCACCCCGCGACGGTGGGGTCCGGTGGCCACCGGGGGCTTCCCGGCGCGGCTCGCTCCCCGGGACTGATCGAATCGAGGGGGCCGTTCGCGGATTCCCGGCGTGTGGCTCGCGGCGGCGGGACCGGCCGCCGCCCCGCTCCCGCCGTCGGACGGAGCCCTGCACGGCGCCCCGAAGCCCGCGAACGGCACGAGGGGCGCCGTGGGAAGGGGCCGGTGGCCAAGGGGGCTTCGCGCGCGGACCGCTTGGCAGGAGTGGCCGCGGGGCCGGCTGCGCCGGAGGGGGCCGCAGGACCCGCTCCCTCGGAGAAGGCCGCAGGGCCGGCTCCCCCGGAGAGGGCCACAGGACCCGCTCCCCCGGAGAAGGCCGCAGGGCCGGCTCCGCCCGAGGGATCAGCCCCGATCCGCCATCGCCTCGATGCCCGCGACCAGCAGGGTCCAGGGCGAAGGTGACGTCGCGGTCCAGCATCTCCGCGACCGTGTCGCCGCCGCGCGCCGCCATGAGGTTCCTGCACTCCTCGACGGCCTCGGCGGTCTCCGGTACCTCGGTCACCTTGCTCGTGGAGTGCTGGACGTACTCGTCCGGGGTCATGCCCGCATCCGCGACCCGGCCGAAGAAGTGGCCCTCGATGGTGCCGTAGCCGTACACGAACTGGAAGACCGCGGCGATCGCGCCCGTGACGCGGTGGTCGGGCAGGCCGGTGCGGCGGACCACCCGCTGGATCGTGCGGGAGAGGACCAGCGAGTTCGGCCCGATGTTGAGGTACCGCCCCGCAAGCGGCGACAGCCACGGGTGACGGACGAGCAGCGCACGGTACGACGCCGCCGACGCCCGCAGCCGCTCGCGCCATTCCGCCTGCGCCGTGTCCGCCTGCGCCGTGTCCGGGTCGGGCAGCGCAGTTCGCCGGGCCCGCTGCGAACGAGTCGACCACCCGGCCGCGTTGGGCCCCCCAGCCCGTCGCCGCCGGCCGCGCCTTCGACCACTGGGACTCCGCCGCGAACCGCGAGGTGAGCACCGCCCCGAGTACGGCCACGCACAGCCGAAGGGCGGTGACCGTGGTCACCGCCCTCCCCCTCGACTCCGGGACGTCAGCCCTCCGTCTCCTGGGTCAGGTCGTAGAAGGTCGCCGAACCGACCGTGACCTGCTCGAAGTTCGCCTCGATCCACTCGGTGATCTGCGCCGAGGTGCCGTCGGCGCTGCCGCCCATCGCGCCACCGCCGCCGCCCGATCCGCCGCTGATGAAGTAGTGGATCCTGCCGTCGGCGACGTACTGCTTGAACTGCGCGAGCGTCGGGGAGGGGTCGGTGCCGTTGAAGCCGCCGATCGCCATCACCGGTTCGCCGGTGGCCAGTTGGTAGCTCGCGGCGTTCTGGGAGCCGATGGCCGCACCGGCCCAGGTGTAGTTCTCGGAGTCGGTGCCGAGCAGCTTCCTGGCCTCGTCGGTGACGGTGGCGCCGTTGATCAGGCCGCCCGCCCCGCCTCCGCCGCCCATCCGGCCACCGTCGCCGTTCGTCTGCCCACCGGGAGCGGTCTGGCCCTGGCCGGGCGTGCCGCCCGGAAGGCCGCCGCCGTTCTGCCGGCCCTGACCCTGCTGACCCTGCTGGCCCTGCTGGCCCTGCTGGCCGGGCATGCCGCCGCCGAAACCGCCGCCACCGCCGCCGGGACCACCCCGGCCGCCGCCCATCATGGACGCGCCCGCCGGGCCCGCCGTCGGGATGGAGCCGGTGTGCGCGGAGTTCACGGTACTCAGCGTGTACGCCGTCGGTCCGCCCAGCGCCGCGAGAACGCTCACGGCCGCCGCCGCGAGGGCGAGCCGGCGGGGCAGCCGGCCCGCGAAGACCAGGCCGAGCGCACCGGCCAGGCCGCCGACCAGCACCAGCCACTTCAGCCAGGGCAGGTGGTCCGGGGTGCGATTGAGCAGGACGTATCCCCAGGCCGCGGCTGCCACGGAGGCGGCGGCGAGGGTGAGCGAGGCCCAGATCTCGGACCGCTTCTCCCACAGGACGCCGGTGCCCATGCCGATCACGGCGGCCATGTAGGGGGCCAGCGCGATCGTGTAGTACTGGTGGAAGATGCCGGCCATGAAGCTGAAGACCACCGTGGTGATCAGCAGCGAGCCGCCCCAGACCAGGAACGCGCCGCGGGTCACCGAGGTCCGCTTCCGCCTCCGGGTGGCCACCAGGCCGGCGACCAGCAGGATCAGCGCGGCCGGCAGCAGCCAGGAGATCTGGGCGCCGATCTCGGAGTTGAACATCCGGTCCCAGCCGGTCTCGCCCCACCGGCCGGTGCCGCCACCGCCGCCACCGCCGACGCTTCCGGTCTCTTCGCCGTTGAGGCGGCCCAGCCCGTTGTAGCCGAAGGTCAGTTCCAGGAACGAGTTGTTCTGCGAGCCGCCGATGTACGGGCGGGAGGCGGCGGGCCACAGCTCGACGATCGCGACCCACCAGCCGCCGGAGACGACCAGCGCGGCCGTCGCCAGGGCCAGCTGCGAGAAACGCTTCCTCAGCGGGACCGGCGCGCAGACGGCGTACACGATCGCCAGCGGCGGGAGGATCAGGAAGGCCTGGAGGGTCTTGGCGAGGAACGCGACACCGATCGCGACACCGGCCCACACCAGCCACTTCGTGCGGCCGTCCTCCAGTGCGCGCACCACCAGGTAGCAGGCCACGGCCATCAGCAGGGCCAGCATGGCGTCCGGGTTGTTGAACCGGAACATCAGCGCGGCGACCGGGGTGAGGGCGAGCACCGCGCCCGCGATCAGGCCGGACGCGGGGCTGAAGCGGCGGCGCACGGAGGCGTACACGACGGCGACCGAGCCGACGCCCATCAGCACCTCGGGGACGAGGATCGCCCACGAGTTCAGGCCGAAGATCTTCACGGACAGCGCCATCGGCCACAGCGCGGCCGGGGGCTTGTCGACGGTGATGGCGTTGGCCGAGTCCAGCGAGCCGAAGAAGAAGGCCTTCCAGCTCTGGCTGCCTGCCTGTACGGCCGCGGAGTAGAAGGAGTTCGCGTAGCCGGAGGCGCTCAGGTCGTAGAGGTACAGGACGCAGGTGGCGAGCAGCAGTCCGAGGAAGGCCGGGCGGGCCCAGCGGGGGTCCTCGGGCCGGCCGCGCCAGACCCTGGCGGCGAGGGGCCGCTCGGGCTCGCCGGGACCGGGGGCGGGGGCGGGAGCGTCCGGTTCCCGGTGCGGTACGGAAGGTGCCGTCTCCGGCTCGCTCCGCGCGGCCGTATCAGCTGTACCGGCGGTACCGGGGGTATCAGCGGTACCGGCCCTATCAGTGGTACCCGCCGTATCAGCGGTACCGGCCGATCGAGCCGTGTCGTCGAGGTGGGTGGTCACCGGGCGTCCCCCTGGTCGGTGTCGTGGGGGCGCACCGGCTGCAGCCCGATGGTGGCGTCGCTCCACTCCCGGCTTCGCTCGAGCGGGGGCGGCCCCGCGTGCGGGGTGGCCTCGGGCTCCTCGTCGCCCCGTCGGTCCGGGAACACCCAGGCGCGGAAGAGGAGGAAGCGCAGGACCGTCGCCGCGAGGTTGGCGGCGATGAGGACGGCCAGTTCGGTGGCGTGCGCCGGGTCCGAGGCCGCCGCGTCGAGCGCGAGGAGCGAACCGCTGGTCAGCGCCAGGCCGATGCCGAAGACGACCAGGCCCTGCGCCTGGTGGCGGACGGCGCCGGCACTGCCGCGCACTCCGAAGGTGAGCCGGCGGTTGGCGGCCGTGTTGGCGACCGCGGAGACGAGCAGCGCGAGCGCGTTGGCCGTCTGGGAGCCGGAAAACTGCCGGAAACCGCTGTAGAGCAGCAGGTAGAAGAGGGTGGACAGGCCACCGACGACACAGAAACCGACGAGCTGACGGGCCAGGCCCTTGGGTACGTCCATGATCTCGCGGTCGCGCGGATCGTCGCCGAACGGCCTGGTCAGCCGGTCCAGGGGAAGCGAACCGGTGGCCAGCGCCCGGCCCACGCGCCATACCCCTTTCAGGTCGTCGGTCGCCGTCTTCACGATGTGCACCGTGGAGTCCGGGTCGTCGACCCAGTCGACCGGCACCTCGTGGATACGGAGGCCGGCTCGTTCGGCGAGCACCAGCATCTCAGTGTCGAAGAACCAGCCGGTGTCTTCCACCAGCGGGAGCAGAAGTTGCGCCACATCGCGGCGGATCGCCTTGAAGCCGCACTGGGCGTCCGAGAAGCGGGCCTGGAGCGAGCCACGCAGGATCAGGTTGTAGGAACGGGAGATGAACTCCCGCTTGGCCCCTCGCACCACCCGCGAGCTGCGGGCCAGCCGGGAGCCGATCGCCAGGTCGGAGTGGCCCGAGATCAGCGGCGCCACCAGCGGCAGCAGCGCGTTGAGGTCGGTGGACAGATCGACGTCCATGTAGGCGAGGATCGGGGCCTCCGAGGCCGACCAGACGGTCCGCAGCGCCCGGCCGCGGCCCTTCTGCTCCAGCCGGAAGGACCTCACCTGCGGGACCCGCGTCTCCAGCAGCCGCGCCACGTCCGGGGTGCTGTCCGTCGACGCGTTGTCCGCGATGGTGATGCGGAACGGGTAGGGGAAGGTCCGCGTCAGGTGGTCGTGCAGTCTGCGGACGCAGGGCTGGAGGTCCTTCTCCTCGTTGTAGACGGGGATCACTACATCCAGGACAGGCGTACCGGCGGTGTCGACCGGGAGGTGCTCCCGCGTCGGCAAGGTGCCGGGAGAAGAGTCGGTTCGCATGACCTCGACTTTCGTCAGGCGCCCTGTCGCACCCATGTGCCGGCCCTGTGCTGGCCCTGTGAGTCCCGTTGCCGGTTCGTTTCGGGCGCGGGCGCGGACCGGGGCGGGGCGAGGGCGGGCAGGTGCACGGTGAAGACGGTCCGTCCGGGCACGCTGTCGACGGTCACGGCACCGCCGTGCGCGGTGGCGACGGCCTCCACGATGGCGAGGCCCAGGCCGGTCGAGCCGGTGGCACGCGAGCGCGCGGAGTCGCCGCGGGCGAACCGTTCGAAGACGCGCGGGAGCAGGGCCTGCGGGATGCCCTGGCCGTTGTCCTGGACGTCCACGCACAGCCACGGGCCGCGCCGCTGCACGCGCGCGGTGACGGTCGTGCCCGGCGGTGTGTGGGTGCGGGCGTTGGCGAGCAGGTTGACGAGGACCTGTTGCAGCCGCGCCGGGTCGGCGGACACGAGGGCGGCTTCCTCAGGGAGTTCGAGGCGCCATACGTGGTCGGGTCCGGCGGCGCGGGCGTCGCTGAGGGTGTCGATGACGAGGGGGACGAGGTCGGTCTGCTCGAACTGGAGCGGGCGGCCCGCGTCGAGGCGGGCGAGCAGCAGCAGGTCCTCCACGAGGAAGGTCATCCGGCCTGCCTCGGACTCGATACGGCCCAGCGCGTGCCGCGTGTCGGGTCCGACCTGTTCGCGTCCGCGGCGGGTGAGTTCGGCGTACCCCTTGATGGAGGCCAGGGGGGTTCTGAGTTCGTGGCTGGCGTCCGCGACGAACTGGCGGACCCGCATCTCGCTCTCCTGGCGGGCGTGCAGGGCGCCGTGGACGTGGTTCAGCATCCGGTTGAGCGCGGCGCCGACCTGGCCGACCTCGGTGTGCGGGTCGGTCTCGGACTCGGGGACCCGCTCGGAGAGGTTGACCTCGCCGGTGTGCAGGGGGAGTTCGGAGACCCGGGTGGCGGTGGCGGCGACCTTGCGGAGGGGGCGGGTGGCGAGGCCGACGAGCACGTAGCCGGCGATGACGGCGGCGCCGAGACCGGCGGCGGTGACGCTGATCTCCACGACGATGAGCGTGTTGACGGTGTTGTCGACCGCGGCGGTCGGCAGGGCCACGTAGTAGCCGGTGCCGTCGTCGCCGTGCGCGTAGGCCACGAGGTAGTCACCGAGGCCGGCAATGGTCACGGTGTGCGTGCCGGTCGTGGACACACCCTCGAACGCGGCTCGCTGGGACGCGGTCAGCGGCGTGGCCTTCATCTGCTGGCGGATACCGTCGGTCACCTGCCGGACGGCGACGGAGGCCTTGACGATCGTGCCGTCGGCGGCGACCTCCGCGGCCACGGTCCTCTCCTGAGTCGGACCGTTGGTGACGAAGCCGTCGACCCGGTCCTCCACCAGGGCGTTCTTCTCACCGTCCCTGCCGAACGGGGGTCCCGACAGCCGCTTGCCCGCGTCGACGACCTGATCGCCCAGCTGCTCGTACAGATGCGACCGCAGGGCCAGCGTCGTCACCGTGCCGATCACCGCGCAGATCACCGCGATCAGCACCACCGAGGCGACGACGAGCCGGGTCCGCAGGGTGCGGGGCTTGCGGGGCTTGCCTGCTCGCTTCAGCGCACGCGGCCGTCGTCGCCCGCTCATGACGCGGCGGGCTTGATCAGGTAACCGGCGCCGCGCCGCGTGTGGATCATCGGCTCGCGTCCCGCGTCGATCTTGCGGCGCAGGTACGAGATGTACAGCTCGACCACGTTGGCCTGGCCGCCGAAGTCGTAGGACCACACGCGGTCGAGGATCTGGGCCTTGCTGAGCACCCGCCGCGGGTTGCGCATGAGGAAGCGCAGCAGCTCGAACTCGGTGGCGGTGAGGTGGATGTCGTCGCCGCTCCGCGACACCTCGTGGCTGTCCTCGTCGAGGGTGAGGTCGCCGACGACGAGCACCGACTCGGAGCGGCGGTCGGCGGCGCCGGAGCGTCGGATCAGCCCGCGCAGCCGGGCCACGACCTCTTCGAGGGAGAACGGCTTGGTGACGTAGTCGTCGCCGCCCGCGGTGAGGCCGGCGATACGGTCCTCGACGGCGTCCTTGGCGGTGAGGAACAGGACGGGAACGTCCGGCAACTCCCGGCGCAGCCGGCCGAGGACGGTCAGCCCGTCCATGTCCGGCAGCATCATGTCGAGCACGACGGCGTCGGGCCGGAAGTCGCGGGCGGTCTGGACGGCGCCCGTGCCGTCGCCGGCACTGCGGATCTGCCATCCCTCGTAGCGCAGGGCCATGGACAGCAGCTCGGTGATCGACAACTCGTCGTCCACCACCAGCACGCGGACCGGGCTCCCGTCCGGCCTCAGCAGTTCGGTGCGCCCCTGGGGCGAGGTCGTGGTCATGCAGGACACCATGTCGGGGTCCTCTGAGAGCATGCTTTCCCCTGTCTGTGATTTCCCTGAGAAACGCACAGCGGGCTCTCAGGAAAGCGGGGTGCGGGCGGCGCCGGAGCGGCCCGTCCGTCCGCGTATGCCCCGTTTCCGCGGCCGTAGGAGGCCGGCGGAGTGCCTGACTCCGCGGTGGAAAACCCGGAGTATTCCTGGGAGTTGCCTGAGCGAGCCGGACGCTGCCGGAGGCACCGCACCCCGCTCGTGAGAGACGGTTGCGGTTCAACTCGTCCGGGCGCGGGTCGTCTCAGAACAGCTCGTCCTGGAGGTGTCCGGCCGGTCTGCTGAACTCCCTGACCGGCACGGTCACTTCATCGGCACCCCCGGCCGGGACCAGCTCCCAGCCCCGCATGAGCCGGGTGTCCAGGACGACGGCCCCGGCCGCCGTCGCCAGATGCAGATCCGGTCCCGCGGCGGCGACCAGCTCCCCGCCCACCGCGCCCCCGGCGACCAGCTCGCTCACCGAGCCGACGGCGGCCGGGGCCCCCGCCAGGCCGAAGACCTCCATGTGGTCGACGGCCAGGAAGGGCTCCCGCGCCAACGACTCCGGCCAGTCGGCCAGTCCGGACGCCCTGGCATGCAACTCCCGGATCTCCAGCGCCCGGTCCGCCTCGGTCACCGGCAACTCGGCGCGGACGGCGCGCTTCTCGGCGTACGGGACACGGTCCGGGACGCGCAGGGCGGCGCGCAGCATCTCCTCGGTGCGCCGGGCGGCCATCAGGGGACCGGTGCCGAGCCAGCTGAAGGAGACGGCACCCTGCTCCAGCAGCCGCGCCGGCCCCCGCCCGACGGCGGTGATCCCGACCTTGACCAGACCCGGTCCGAACCAGGCCAGGTACACGCGGTACGGCCGCGGATCGTCGGCGACACCGTCCGCGGCGACGGAATGCGCCCGGTCCAGCCGTCCGCACTCCTCGCAGCGCGCCCCCGTGCTCCGCGCCGGCACGGCCGCCCGCACCGGGCAGGCATGCCCCCGCGCCCCCGAACAGGCCCGCACACCC
>NZ_JARGEF010000246.1:0-12140 GCF_033794725.1 Streptomyces sp. ID05-39B
CCCTCCGGCCGACCTAGGCCGCTACACCTACTCCAACACCAACTACGTCCTGCTCGGCCTGGTCGTCGAACAGGTCACCGGCCGCTCCTACGCCACGGGCCAGGAGCGCGAGCAGCGGCCGTATCACGGGGTTCCCTCGCCTCCCCTTCCGCTTTCTGTCCCTGTTCCTGTTCCTGTCCTTGGTGTGGGCCCATCATGCAGGGTGGGCCGGGAGGCGCGGGACCGGGTCCATGGGCGGGCTTCGTGACGCGTGTGTGGTCGCCGTGAAGCCTCCCGGAGGGGCTTTTCACACACCGGGTGGGGCCGGGTTCCGCTCATTGGCCGGACTGTGCTGCACCTTCTGGCCGGAATGCGCCGGTCCTGATGCGCCCTGAGGGGCCCCCTGGGCGTCGGGCACTTGTCGGGTGAGGGACAATGAAGGCTCTGTCAGGGCGGGTTGCATGAGGGGACGCATGTCGGAGGCGGAGCGGGCGGGAGCATCCCGTCAGGACAAGAGCGCACGTCTCCTCGCCGGGCGGTACCGGCTGGGAGACGTACTCGGCCGCGGCGGCATGGGGACGGTGTGGCGCGCCGAGGACGAGACCCTCGGACGCACGGTCGCCGTCAAGGAGCTGCGGTTCCCGGGGAACATCGACGACGAGGAGAAGCGTCGGCTGATCACTCGGACGCTGCGCGAGGCCAAGGCCATCGCGCGGATCCGCAACAACAGCGCGGTGACGGTCTTCGACGTGGTCGAGGAGGACGACCGGCCGTGGATCGTGATGGAGCTCGTCGAGGGCAAGTCGCTCGCCGAGGTCATCCGTGAGGACGGCGTGCTGGAGCCGAGGCGCGCGGCGGAGGTCGGGCTCGCGATCCTCGACGTGCTGCGGTCGGCCCACCGTGAGGGCATCCTGCACCGCGACGTGAAGCCGTCGAACGTGCTGATCGCCGAGGACGGCCGGGTCGTGCTCACCGACTTCGGCATCGCCCAGGTTGAGGGCGACCCGTCCATCACCTCGACGGGCATGCTCGTCGGCGCGCCCTCCTACATCTCCCCGGAGCGCGCCCGCGGTCACAAGCCCGGACCGGCGGCCGACCTGTGGTCGCTCGGCGGCCTGCTGTACGCGGCGGTCGAAGGGACACCTCCGTACGACAAGGGTTCCGCCATCGCGACGCTCACCGCGGTGATGACCGAGCCGCTGGACGAGCCGAGGAACGCGGGTCCGCTGCGGGACGTCATCTACGGCCTGCTCACGAAGGACCCGGTGCGGCGGCTCGACGACGCCGGGGCGCGGGCGAAACTGAACGCGGTGATCCACGCGCCGGACCGCCGGGAGGCCGAGGCGGCGGACGCGACGAAGGTCGTGCCGTTGCCGACGCAGCCGGAGAGCGTGGGAAGCAGGGCGGGTTCGTCGACGAGTCCGTCTGCCGGTTCGTCCGGCGGAGAGGCGGCCGAGAAGCTGCGCGGGGCCCTGCGGTCCGTGCGCAAGGCCGCTGTCGCGGCCGGGGCGGCCACCTCGGCCGCCGCCGGCCGGGCCAGGTCGTCGAACGCGCCTGGCGTGTCGGGCGGGTCCGGTGCTTCGGGGGCATCGAGGTCCCTGGGCACGCAGGAGGAGACGCGGGGCGGTGCGGCCACCGGGGCCGTCACCTCGGCGGCTGCCGTGGCGGCCACCAAGGCCGAAGGGACCGCCGCCGGGAAGGCGACGACCACCGCGGCCTCCGTCACCGGTGCTGCCGTCACCGGTGCCTCCGCCTCCGTGCCGGTCTCCCGCAGCGCGACCGGAGCGGCCCCCGGCCAGGGCGGGGCGAGCGGTCGGCCCGCGCAACGCAGTTCGGGATGGCCCGTGATGACGCCGCCGGATCTGCCGCCGCGGCCGGTGCCCAGGGCACCGCTGACCGACGTGGTGCCGAAGCGGACGCTGGTGATCATCGCCGTGGTGGTGGCCCTAGCCGTGCTCGGAACCGTGCTGGCCCTCACCCTCGGTGGCGGCGAGGACGACCCGGACGGGGCGAAGGGCGGCGGCGGTTCCCAGGCCGTCGCCAGCGACAGTGCCGCCGCCGACACCAAGGACGACGAGGACAGCGGGGCGCGGGCGGACGGCTCGGCGCCGGAGTCCGCGGCGTCCGGATCGGCCTCCGGCAGCAGCTCACCCAGCAGCACCGCCGCGGCCGGCGGGGCCGGTTCTGGCACCTCCGGCAGCGGAGCCGGCGCGGCCGTGACGACCTACGTGAGCAAGCAGGGCTACACGATCGGGCTGCCGACCGGTTGGAAGTACCAGTCCACCAGCGGTGCGGGGGATCGTTTCGCCGGGCCCGACGGGCAGAAGCTGCTGGTCGGGTGGACGACCACGCCCAAGGACGACCCGGTCGCGGACTGGGAGAACCAGGAGCGCTCCATGAAGCGCTCCCAGTACAAGAAGGTCCGCATAGAGAAGGTGGACTACCGCGGCTGGAACACGGCTGACTGGGAGTTCACCTACTCGGAGAGCGGGACCGCGTACCGCACGATCGACCGCGGATTCGTGGTGAACGACCACCTCGGTCATGCCCTGATGCACACGGCGAAGTCGGCCGCGTGGGGCGGCGATCTGCGGGTGAGCACCTGGAAGACGTTCACGGAGACGTTCACGCCGAAGAGGTAGGGCGGGACGACTGGCCGCGCCGGGCGCGCCTGCGGGAGGCGCTCGGTGCGGACGTCGGCTGCCCGCGGCAGATGTTCGCTGCGGAGGTCGGCAGGTGTGCGGGAGGCGCTCGGGGCGGGTTCGGTGTGTCCAGATCTCGCATCCCCTCTTTGCGGGTTGCCTCCGGCACGTATCGTGAGTGGCTGCGGACCGTACGCATCCAGCTGTCCGGCTGGATCCGGCGGAAGCGGTCCGTGTGGCGAACGGATCTGACCGACCGGGCGGCCGGGGGAGGCATCGTGGACGAATATGCGGGACGGGTACTCGCCGACCGCTACCGACTGCCGCTGCCGCCGTCCGACGAGTACGAACTCACCGAGACCCGGGCCTTCGACACCTACAGCGGGCAGGAAGTCCTGGTCCGGCAGGTGCCGTTGCCTGAGGTCGTCGAGGCCGAGGTGCTCGACGCCGAGGGGCTGCCCCAGGGGTTCACGGCACGGGAGCGCGGCGCGCGCCGGCCCATGAGGGGCACCAGTGCGGAGGCGAGTACACGCCGCCCCACCGATCCCGTCGTACGGCGGGCCGTCGAGGCCGCGCAGGCCGCCGCGAGCATTCCCGACCATCCGCGGCTCGACCAGGTCTTCGACGTGTTCGCCGAGGGCGGTTCCCTGTGGGTCGTCAGCGAACTGGTGTCCGCCCGGCCGCTGGCGGCGCTGCTCGCCGAGAAGCCGCTGACGCCGTACCGGGCGGCGGAGGTCGCCTCCGACGTGCTCATGGCGCTGCGGGTGCTGCACGCGCACGGCTGGGTGCACCGGAACATCACCGCGCGCACCGTCCTCGTCTGTGACGACGGCCGGGTGATGCTGACCGGGCTGGCGGTCGGAGCGGCGGAAGAGGCACTGTGCGGGTACGACCCGGTGCCGGTGGACGAGGAACAGGCGCAGGAACAGGGCCAGGCGCAGGCGCAGATACAGGCACCGGAGCGGAAGGTGCAGCAGCCGCACCTCGGCGCTGTGGATCCCGAGGCCGCTCGGCGGGCTGCGATCGAGGCGCGGGCCGCCGGTGGGCTGCCCGCCGCGGCACCCGAGGCGACGGGCGGGGCCTCCGGTGCGGTGGCCCGCAGACCCGCCGAGACGGGCGGGGACATCCGGGCCGCGCGGGCGGGGGCGATCGCCGCGTACCGCGCGGGCGCGCGGGCCGCGGCGCGGGTGCACGAGGCGCAGCAGGACGGCCGGACGGCGCTGCCGGGTGCCCGTACTCCCGTCGACGGCGACACCGGTACTGGTACCGGGAGCGGTACTGCTATCGCGGGTGCGGCGCCTTCGCCGTACGTCCTCGGCAGTGGTCGGGCGCAGGGGCCGGGGGGCGTGGGAGGTAGGCCGCCCGGGCAGATCGCCGATCCCTACGGCGTGGCCGGCCCACCGGCTCCGGCGGCGCTCGGGACCGGAGCGCCGCCCGTGCCGGCGCAGGCCGGCGGGGGACCTGCCAGGACGCGGTGGGACGAGCCGTCCGCCGGGGCCTCGGTGCGGCGCGGGCCGGCCACGGCCCTGGCGGCCGAGCGGGCGCGGCAGGCGCGGATGGCCGTCGTCGGGCCCGTCACGGAGCGGTGGGCGCCCGAGCAGGCCGGGCCCGTGCACGAGAACTGGCAACTGGCCGCGCCCATCGGGCCCGCGACCGACCTGTGGGGGCTCGGGGCGCTGCTGTTCCGCGCCGTGCAGGGGCACGCGCCGTATCCGGAGGAGTCGACGGCCGAGCTGGTGCAGTTGGTCTGCGCCGAGCCGCCCGCCTTCGCCGAGGAGTGCGGCCCGCTCCGGCCGGTCGTGGAGTCGCTGCTGCGCCAGGATCCCACCGAGCGGCTGGACTTCGAGGAACTGAGCGGTTGGCTCCGTTCGCTGGTCCGCTCGGCGCCCGAACCCGAGGCGGGCACCTACGTCGTCGCCGCACCGCCGACCGACCCGCGCCGTCTGCCGATCGTGCGCCGCAGGGGCGAGCTGGTGCGCAGACGGCGCACCGGGCTGCCCGCGCCGCACGGGCGGCACAAGCGGGGCCGGGCGGAGCCGGGTCGTTCGCCGCGCAGTCTGGGCCGCACCCTGGTCGTGGTGGTGCTGCTCGTGCTGGCGGCGGCGGTCGCGTACGCGGTGATGTTCATGCCCAAGGCCGGCGAGGAGGGCACCGGCAGCGCGGGCGGCGCGGAGCGGACCGGATCCGCGGGCCAGGCGAACCCGGCGCCCGACGCGAGCAGCGAGCCCCGGCCCGACGACGGAAGCCCCGACGCAAGCCCTCCCGCCTCGGGCGCCAGCCCTTCCGCGTCCGCCTCCGGCGCAACCGAGACGCAGTCCGGCGGCCTGCCCGGCGGCTTCACCCTGCGCAAGGACGCCGAGGGCTTCCAGCTCGCCGTCGCCGACGGCTGGGACCGCACCCCGAAGAACGGGCGCGGTCAAGTCGTCTACACGCACGCCGGTTTCGAGCTGATCGTGGTGCCGGGGCGGGACTCCGCGGCGCAGTACGGCAGCGACCCGATGGTGTACCAGCGGGAGAAGGAGAGCGAGTTGCAGCCGTACCGCGACTCCAGCTGGGCCACCGCCTCCGGCCTTCGCACCATCCAGGTGGGCGGACGGACCTCCGCCGAGGGGCAGTTCACCTGGACCGGCGGCGACGGGCGCGAGCTGTTCGTCCGCAATGTGGCGCTGCTGCTCGACGGGCGGTACCACGTCGTGCAGCTGCGCGGTCCGGAGGCCGAGCGGGACGAGGTGACGCGGCTGTTCGAGCAGGCGTCGGCCAGCTACCGCTACACGGGCTGAGCGACCGGTCAGTAACCCCGCCGGTCGGCCGGTCGGCGTGAATGGTTCCGTCACGGAGGCGGAAGCGACAACCGTCACAGTGCGGTGTCCTTGGCCCCCCGCTGGTTCCCCGGAAGCGGGCCGGTCTTTACGCTGACCCTGTCAAGAGCATTGCGGGGCAACGTGAATCAGATGCAGGGCCTGCTCGTCGCGGGCCGTTACCGGCTCGTCGACGCCATCGGCAGCGGAGGCATGGGCCGCGTATGGCGCGCGCACGACGAGCTGCTGCACCGGGCTGTCGCCCTCAAGGAGCTGACCGCCGCGCTCTACGTCTCCGAGAGCGACCGTACGGTCCTGCTGGCGCGGACCAGGGCCGAGGCCCGCGCGGCCGCGCGGATCAACCACTCCGCCGTCGTCACCGTGCATGACGTCCTCGAACACGACGGCCGTCCCTGGATCGTGATGGAGCTGGTCGAGGGCCGTTCGCTGGCCGACGCCGTCAAGCAGGACGGGCGCGTCGAGCCGACGGAGGCCGCCCGGATCGGCCTGTGGGTGCTGCGGGCCCTGCGCGCCGCGCACTCCGCGGGCGTCCTGCACCGTGACGTCAAGCCCGGCAATGTGCTCCTCGCCGACGACGGCCGGGTCCTGCTCACCGACTTCGGCATCGCCCAGATCGACGGCGACACCACCATCACCCGCACCGGAGAGGTCGTCGGCTCGGTCGACTTCCTCGCCCCCGAGCGGATCCGCGGCCACGACCCGGGCCAGTCCTCCGACCTGTGGGCGCTCGGCGCCACGCTGTACACGGCGGTGGAGGGCCTCTCGCCGTTCCGCCGCACCTCGCCGCTGTCCACGATGCAGGCGGTCGTCGAGGAGGAGCCCGCCGCCCCGCGGTACGCCGGCCCGCTCGCACCCGTCATCGCCGCGCTGCTGCGCAAGGAACCGGCCGCCCGCCCCGACACGGACGGTACGGAACGCCTGCTCGCGGAGGCGGCGGAGGGCCGTCGGCCCGACGAGGCGCAGGCCTACATACCGACGCAGTACGGGGGGCCGGCGGGGCACGGCACGCAGGGTGGCGAGGCCACCGGCGGCCAGACAGGCGCGGCGACCGGCGCGGCGTCCGGCGGGGCTGCCCGCACGAGCGGCAGCGGAACGCCGTACCCGCCCTCCGGTCCGTACGCCGGGGCGGCTTCCGGAGCGCACGCCGGCGCGGCGACCGCCGTCCCTGCCGCTTCCGGCACGCACGCCCAGCCCGTCGCCGGCGGCTCGACCGCCGTCGGCCCGACAGGGCTGGGGTCCGGCGGGCCCGCGCCTTCCCAGAGGCCGCCCCGGCGTCGCCGGCTGCGCGTCCTCGCGCTCGTGGTCGTCGTCGCCGCGCTGGTCGGAGGCGGTACGGCCATGGCCCTGCGGACCTGGGGCGGCGACGGCACGGCGCAGGGCTCCGGCTCGCAGAGCCCCAGCCGGACCCCCACGGGCGAGGAGTCGTGGCAGGGCACCGGACCCGACTCCTGGAAGGACATCCACGACCCCCTCGGCTTCCGGCTCTCGCTGCCTCAGGGCTGGCAGCGGTCGGTGTTCCAGGACGACGGCGACCTCAAGCAGATCGACTACTCGCCCGACGGTGGCAAGCACTTCGTGCGCATCGCCATCGACGCCTCCCCGGACTTCGACGACCCCTACGCCCACCAGCTCGACCTCCACCAGCAGCTCAAGCGGCTGGTCGACTACGAGAAGGTCACCCTCGAGCGGAACACCTACCGCGACCGCGAGGGCGCCCGGTGGGAGTACACCTGGACCGCGCTCGCCAAGGATTCGGAATTCCCCGGTCCGCGGCACGCGATCGAGGAGACGTACATCTCCCGGGACGGCATCGAGTACGTCATCTACATGTCCTCGCCCGCGAAGGACTGGGCGCGCACCGCACGGCAGTTCACCTCGGTGCTCCAGAGCTGGCGGGAGCCGCCGAGCACCCCCTGAACCCAGCCCCGCTCCGGCGGGCGTGCCCCGTGCGCGAGTTGGCCGGTCGGCGCCCCGGAGGCGCGGCGTCCGGTGGGGCATGATGGGCGCATGGGGACCGAGGGGGACGACGTCCGGGTCATCGCGGGTCGCTACCGGCTGGAGGCGAGGCTCGGGCGCGGCGGCATGGGGATCGTGTGGCGGGCGACGGACCGCCTGCTGGGACGGCGTGTCGCGGTCAAGGAGCTGGTCCAGGACGACGCCGTGTCCGCGGAGCAGGCCCGCGCCCGCCGCGACCGGACCCTGCGCGAGGCCCGCGCGGTCGCGCAGCTCAGCCACCCGCACATCATCGTGGTGCACGACGTCGTCGAGGAGGACGAACGGCCGTACATCGTCATGGAGTTGATCGAGGGCGGCTCGCTCGCCGACCGGATCGCCCAGCGCGGCCCGATAGACCCGCGTGAGACCGCCCGGATCGGCGCCGACCTGCTCGGCGCCCTGCGCGCCGCGCACGCCGCCGGGGTGCTGCACCGGGACATCAAGCCCGCGAACGTCCTGGTCGACTCCGCCACCGGCCGCGCCGTCCTCACCGACTTCGGCATTGCGCAGGTCGCGGGCGCCACCACCCTCACCGAGACGGGTTCCTTCGTCGGCTCGCCCGAGTACACCGCGCCGGAACGCATGTCGGGGGAGCGGACCGGTCCCGCTTCCGACCTGTGGTCGCTGGGGGCGCTGCTGTGCACGGCGTTGAGCGGCGAGTCGCCGTTCCGCCGCGACTCGCTCGGCGGCATCCTGCACGCCGTCGTCTTCGCCGACATCCGTACGCCGCCGCAGGCCGAGCCGCTCCTGCCGGTCGTGCGGGGGCTGTTGGAACGGGATCCGGACCGGCGGCTGACCGCGGAGGAGGCCGAGCGGATGCTGCGCGCCTTCCTGAACACCGGGCGTACGCCGTCGGGCCGGACCGGGTACACGCCCACGCAGGCCGACCTCCCTCACCAGCGGCCCGACCGCCCGGCCTCGGACCCGCCGCTCCGCGAGCGGTCCAAGCGGGGCGTACTGGTCGCCGCGCTGCTGGTCGCCGCGATGGCGGGCGCGGGCGTGTCCGCGGCGGCCCTGCTGCTCGACCGCGAGGGCAACGGACGCGACACGCCGTCGACTTCGGCACCGGGAGCGCCGGGTGTGACGAGCGGGCCGCCGGGGGAACCGAGTGCGACGGGTACGGCAGGTACGACGTCCAGCGGCACTCCCAGTGGCACCCACAGTGACACTCCCAGCGGTACGCCGACGCCCTCCCACGGGCGCCCCACCGCCCCCTCCGGCTATCGCGTCGTCGACGACCCGGCCGGGTTCGCGCTCGCCGTGCCGGAGGGGTTCACCCGTGATCCGCAGGGCGAACGGGTCTTCTACCTGTCTGCGGGGCAGGTCTTCCGGCTCGGTATCAAGATCACCGTGCCGCAGCGGGGAGGCCCCCTCGGCGTGATGGAGCGGGCCGCGGCCGAGGGCCCGGACACCAACCCCGGTTACCGTGACGGCCGCGTCACCGAGACCACCCGCGCCGGCCGGCCGGCCGCTCTCTGGCAGTTCACCTGGAACGGCTTCGACGCGGCCGAGGGTGCCCGGCACACGTACGACCTGTGCTGGGAGGACGGCGGGCGGCTGTACGACGTGTGGGTGTCGGCGCCGGTCGGGAAGGCGCGCGAGGCACGGGAGTACTTCGACGTGGCGGTCGACACGCTCGTACCGGAATAAAGGGCAGATAAAGGGCGGTTCGCGTCACGGGTCTGTGACCGGTGAGGGTTGCCGGTGGATATCGGCCCGCCTGGCGCGATATGGATGGACGCATGAGCCACAACGGGGGACCGGGCCACGGAGCCGACGAGACGACGAGTTTTGTTCTGCAACCGCCGGTTCAGCAACCGCCTGCTCCGCAACCGTCGGTTCAGCAACCGCCTGCTCCGCAACCTCCGGTTCTGCAGCCGTCTCAGCAGCCGGATGGGCGGCCGGATGGGCAGCAGCCTGCGCGAGCTCCTCAGGTCCCGCACCCCGGCAACCCCTACGCGATGGCCACCCAGGTCGCCTCCGCACCGCAGGAACCCGGTGTCGGGCGGCTCATCGCGGGCCGCTACCGGCTCCTCGCCAAGCTCGGGCACGGCGGCATGGGCACCGTATGGCGGGCCAAGGACGAGACGGTGGACCGGGAGGTCGCCGTCAAGGAGCCGCGCGTACCGGACCACCTTCCCGAACGTGAACGGGCCAACGCGTTCGAGCGCATGCGGCGCGAGGCGCGGGCCGCGGCCCGGCTCGACCATCCGTCCGTCGTGAACGTCCATGACGTCGCGGTCGTCGACGGGCAGCCGTGGATCGTGATGGAGCTGATCCACGGGCGGTCGCTCGGCGGGGCCCTGGAGGAGGGCACCCTCGGCGTGCGCGAGGCCGCCCGGATCGGCCTGGAAGTGCTCGGGGCGCTGGAGGCCGCCCACGCGGCGGGCATCCTGCACCGGGACGTGAAGCCGGACAACGTGCTGCTCGGCCGGCACGACCGGGTCGTCCTCACCGACTTCGGCATCGCCCAGATCGAGGGCGAGACCAACCTGACCGACACCGGCGGCTTCGTCGGCTCGCCCGAGTTCATCGCGCCCGAGCGGGTGCTGGGCCAGCGCCCCGGCCCGGCGTCCGACCTGTGGTCGCTGGGCGTCGTGCTGTACGCGGCGACGGAGGGCGTCTCGCCGTTCCGCCGCAGCAACACCCCGGCGACCCTCCAGTCCGTCCTCAACGCGGCGCCCGCGCCACCCGCCGCCGCGCAGGGACCGCTCGCCGAGGCCGTCAACGGCCTGCTGGAGAAGGACCCGGCCCGCCGCCCGCAGGCCGCGCAGGTCCGCGCCCTCCTGGAGCGCGCCGCGAACCCGCCCGCCCCGGCGCCCACCCAGATGGTCACCGCGCCCGTGGTCCTGGCCCCGGACGCACAGGGGCCGATCGGCGGCTGGTCCGTCAGGGCCACTGCCGGGCGCGCCGGCTGGGGCCTGCGGGTCGGCACCAGGCTGTTCTGGACCGGGCTCGGCGCGACCGTCGTCGCCGCCGCGATCGCGGCCTGGCTGGTCGTCGCCGACCCCTCCGGCGGCGGACTGCCCGCCGACTGGAAGACGAGCGCCCAGAAGGACGTCACCGCGACGCTGGCGGTACCGAAGGACTATGTGCTCGGTAAGCCGGAGGAGACGGACGACGACCACTGGGTCAGCTTCACCGACCCGAGCGGCGCCATCTCCGTCGTCCTGGCCGTCGAGCGCAAGGCGGAGGACACCAGCGGTGCCATCAAGGACTCCGCGGCCGCCGAGATGTACGAGGACAACGACGACTACAAGACCAACGGCAGGTACGCCCTCGACATGCCGAAGGCGCCGAAGACCTCCCCGGACGCCAACGCCGAGTACCAGGGCAGGCCGGCCGCCGAGAACACGGTCGCCTACACCAGCACCGACACCCGGAACCCCCTCCCCCGCGAGATGCGGACGCTGTACTACAAGTCCACCGCGGGCGACATGTACAAGCTCACCATCGCCTACCCCGGCAAGGGCGACTTCACGAAGCGGGGCCAGGAGGTCGCGGCCACAGCGATCGCCCACCTGAAGGTGGACAAGCTCTGAGGCCCTGCTCGTGGTAGTCATGTGCCATGAGTGACGACGGGGAGCGCGAGGGCTTCAACGGCCGTACCGTCGGCGGGCGTTACCGGCTGCTCGAACGCATCGGCTCGGGTGGCATGGGCACCGTGTGGCGGGCCCGCGACCTGCTCATGGAGCGTGAAGTGGCCGTCAAGGAACCCCGGTTGCCCGGGGACCCGCAGGACGAGTTCCACCGCCGGGCCGCCCACCGGCTCTACCGTGAGGTCCGCGCCGCCGCGCGCGTCGACCACCCCTCCGCGGTCTCCATCCACGATGTCGTCGTCGAGGAGGGCGAGGGCCTGCCGGACGGACTGCCGTGGATCGTCATGGAGTTGGTGCGCGGTGAGTCCCTGCACGAGGTGCTGCGACGCGGCCCGCTGGACCCGCCCGAGGCCGCCCGGATCGGCCTGGCCGTCCTGGGCGCGCTGCGCGCCGCGCACGCCGTCGGCATCGTCCACCGGGACGTGAAACCCGCCAATGTGCTGCTCGGCCCGCACGGCCGCGTCGCCCTCACCGACTTCGGCATCGCACACATCCAGGGCGAGGAATCCCTCACCCTCAGCGGTGAGTTCGTCGGCTCCCTGGAGTTCATCGCCCCCGAGCGGATGTCCGGCCGCGGCGCCGGTCCCGCCTCGGACCTGTGGTCCCTCGGCGTCCTGCTGTACGCCGCCGTCGAGGGCTGGTCACCCTTTCGCCGTACGACGGTGGAGTCCACGCTCGCCGCGATCCTCGCCGCCGATCTCCCCGAGCCGAAACAGGCCGGTCCCCTCGCCCCTCTCCTCATACGCCTCCTCGCCCGCGACCCCGACGAGCGGCCGGCCCCGGCGGAGGCGGCCGAGGCACTGGAGGCGGCGACCCTCAGCGGCTGGCCGGCACCGTCCACCACCGCCGAACCGACGGAGCCGCAGGACACGGCGGGACTGCGGGAGTTCGGCGACGACGTGGGCACGATACGGATCGGCGCGGAGGCGGAACCCGCGGGAGAGCCGGAGAAGCCCACCGGTCCTCAGCCCGGTCCTCAGTCCGGGCCTCAGTCCGGGCCGGATCGAGAGCCGGGTCCCGACTCGGGTCCCGACTCGGATCCCGACTCGGATCCCGACCCCTCGGCCGAAGCACCCTCGCAACCGACCCCCACTCCGACCCCGGCC
>NZ_JARGEF010000247.1:0-12120 GCF_033794725.1 Streptomyces sp. ID05-39B
GTCTGAGCCATGGGGACGTACTCCAGTCGTGGTTCGTGACGAACAAGTAAAACGAAACCGTTTCGTACACCTAGCCTAGGCGCCCTTCGAGCGAAACGTTTGCGTTTCGCTCGAAGGGCGCCTAGGCTAGGTGTACGAAACGGTTTCGTTTTACTTGTTCGTCACGAACCACGACTGGAGTACGTCCCCATGGCTCAGACAGCCACAGCACCGGACACGGTGTCGCTCGGGAAGAGCGGTCCGCAGACGGAGGAAGCCGGGCCCCGCCACCGGTGGTGGATCCTCGCCGTCATCGGGCTCGCCCAGCTCATGGTCGTACTGGACGCGACCATCGTGAACATCGCCCTGCCCTCCGCCCAGGCCGACCTCGGCTTCTCCGACGGCAACCGGACCTGGATCGTCACCGCCTACTCGCTCGCCTTCGGCAGTCTGCTGCTGCTCGGCGGCCGGATCGCCGACCTCTTCGGCCGCAAGCCCGCCTTCCTGGTCGGCGTGGGAGGCTTCGCGGCCGCCTCGGCCCTGGCCGGCGCCGCCACCAGCTTCGAGATGCTCGTCGCGGGCCGGGCCCTCCAGGGCCTGTTCGGCGCGCTGCTCGCGCCCGCCGCGCTCTCCCTGCTGACCACCACCTTCACCGACCCGAAGGAACGCGCCAAGGCCTTCGGCATCTTCGGTGCGATCGCCGGCTCCGGCGCGGCCGTCGGCCTGCTGCTCGGCGGTGTCCTGACCGAGTACATGGACTGGCGCTGGACCCTCTACGTCAACCTCCTCATCGCGGCCTTCGCCCTGGTCGGCGGCTTCCTGCTGCTCCAGCGCACGGCTCGGGACCGCAGCTCCAAGCTCGACATCCCCGGCACGGTCCTGGTCACCACCGGCCTCTTCGGCATCGTGTACGGCTTCTCCAACGCCGAGTCGCACGACTGGAGTTCACCGCTTGCCTGGGGTTTCCTCGCCGCCGGCGCCGTACTGCTGACGGTGTTCACCTGGTGGCAGACCAGGGCCTCGCACCCGCTGCTGCCGCTGCGCGTGCTCCTGGACCGTGACCGCGGCGCGTCCTTCGTCGCCATGCTGATCTCCGCCGCCGGAATGTTCGGTGTGTTCCTCTTCCTCACCTACTACCTCCAGCTCAGCCTCGGCTTCTCGGCCGTCCGGACCGGCCTGGCCTTCCTCCCGATGGTCGCCGCCCTCATGCTGACCGCCACCCTGTCCACCAGCGTCCTGATCCCGCGGGTCGGACCGAAGATCGTGGTCCCGCTCGGCATGGTCCTCGGCGCCGCCGGCATGGTCTGGCTGACCGGCCTCGGCCTGGACAGCACCTACGCCGCCCACGTCCTGCCCCCGCTGGTGGTCACCGGCCTCGGCATCGGCCTCGTCATGGCGCCGGCCATGAGCCTCGCCACCAGCGGCGTGGCCAGCGACGACGCCGGAGTCGCCTCCGCGTCCGTCAACACCATGCAGCAGATCGGCGGCTCCATCGGCACGGCCCTGCTCAACACCCTGGCCGCCAGCGCCGCCACCTCCTACCTGGTCGGCAAGGACCCGGCCGACAAGCTCAACCAGGCCCGGGCCGCGCTGGAGTCCTACTCCACCGCCTACTGGTGGTCCGCCGGCTTCTTCGCGGCCGGCGCCCTGCTCACGGCGGTCCTCTACCGGCGCGGCGTCCCGGCGGTCGACGCGGACGCCGCCCCCACCGTCCACATGTGAGCGGCATGTGGTGACCCGCGCCCGACCGTGGGGACGGGGACGGCGCGGATGACGGGCCCGGTGCTTCCTGAGCACCGGGCCCGTCGGCGTCCGCCCACCCCGTCACTTTCACCACGCGCCGCCACGCTCCGCCAGGCGCAGCCGTACGACTCTTCCGTCTGACAGAAGCCGCCTTGCCCGGCCCGGGCACCCGCCACGACCCTGAGTCCACGACGGCACGCGGGGCGACGAAGCCCCGCCGACAGGGACGGGAACGCCATGCCACACACGACCGACTTCGCCAGGAACCAGTGGTACGTCGCCGCCTACAGCCACGAGGTCGGGCGTGCGCAGCTGCTCGGGCGCACGGTGCTCGCGGAGCCTCTCGTGCTGTACCGGACCGAGGAGGACGGGACGCCCGTCGCCCTGCACGACCGTTGTGTGCACCGCCGTTTCCCGCTGTCCGAGAGCCGCCTCGACGGAGACCGGATCGTATGCGGTTACCACGGCTTCACCTACGACACGAGCGGCACCTGCGTGTACGTGCCGGGGCAGAAGCGCATCCCGCGCACCGCCCGCGTCGCCTCCTACCCGGTCGTCGAACAGGACTCCCTGGTGTGGGTGTGGATCGGCGACCCGGCACTGGCCGACCCGCAGACCATTCCGCGGGCCCGGCACCTGGACACCCCCGGCTGGACGACCGTGCGCGGCATGGAACCGATCGACGCCGACTACGGGCTCCTGGTCGACAATCTGCTGGACCTGTCCCATGAGACGTATCTGCACGGCGGTTACATCGGCACGCCCGAGGTCGCGGAGACGCCGATCACCACCGAGGTCGACGAGGGCGCGGGCATCGTGCGGGTCAGCCGGCACATGGACGACGCCGAATGCCCGCCGTTCTACGCCCGTTCGACCGGCATCCAGGGCCGCATCACCCGCTGGCAGGACATCGAGTACCACGCGCCCTGCCTGTATCTGCTGCACAGCCGCATCGCGCCCGTCGGCGTCCTGCCGGAGGCCGACGGCACCGACCCGAACGGCTTCCACACCGAGATCACCTACGCCATCACACCGTCCTCGGACGGCGAGGTGTACGACTTCTGGATGGTCTCGCGGGACTGGGCGACGGACGACGACGAGGTCACCGAGTTCCTGCGGGGCAACAACCACACGGTCGTCATGCAGGACGTCGACGCGCTCAACCTCCTTCAGCGCACGCTCGGTTCGGAGCGCACGGGCTACCAGGAGCTGAGCATCAACATCGACACCGGCGGGCTCGCCGCCCGCCGGATCCTCGCCCGGCTGGTCGAGGAGGGCGCCAAGCCGCAGGAGGAGCTCCGGTGAGCGCAGCGACCGGCGAGGTCTACCGCATCGCCTGGCTGCCGGGCACGGACGTCCTGCACGGCACCTGCCACTGCGGGGCCGCGCACGCCGCCCAGGACCCGGTGCAGATGTGGGAGTGGATGCTCGGCCACCCCGAGGGCCACCGGCCACCGAGCCCCGCCGAGAACCCCGGAAGCCCCGGAATCACGGAGAACACGGGGAACACCGAAGGCAGCGCGGGCGACGACAGCACGGGCAACGCCGGCAACACTGGCAACGGAAGCGACGGAAGCGCCGCATGACAACGGTCTACGAAACTCAGCTCGTTGTCGACGGTATACAGTCCGCGGCCGACGGTGTACGGGCTCTCGTCCTGCGCCACCCGCTGGGCGAACCCCTGCCCTCCTGGGAGCCCGGCGCCCACGTCGACCTCCTCCTCGGCCCGGGGCTGGAGCGCCAGTACTCGCTGTGCGGTGACCCGGCGGACCGTTGCGTCTGGCGGATCGCGGTGCTGCGGGAGCCGGAGGGCCGTGGTGGATCGGCCCATGTGCACGAGCAGTTGAGGCCGGGCGACAAGGTGGGAGTGCGCGGTCCGCGCAACCACTTCGCACTGCGGCCGGCCCTCCGCTATCGCTTCGTCGCGGGCGGCATCGGTATCACCCCGATCCTGCCGATGCTCGCGGCGGCCGAGGCGGCGGGCGCCGAGTGGAGCCTCCTCTACGGCGGCCGCTCCCGCGCCTCGATGGCGTTCACCGAGGAACTGGCGCGGTACGGCGACCGGGTCACCCTCGCCCCGCAGGACGAGGCCGGACTGCTCGACCTCGGCCCCGTCCTGGACGCGCTGCCCGAGGGGACCCTGGTCTACTGCTGCGGCCCCGGTCCGCTCCTCGACGTGGTCGAGGCCCGCTGTCCGCCCGGTGCGCTGCACGTCGAGCGGTTCCAGGCGAAGGAGCGACAGGGAGGCGAGGACACCGGGTTCGAGGTCCAGCTGGCGCGCAGCGGCCGTACGCTGACCGTCGCGCCGGGCGTGTCCGTGCTGGACACCGTGCGCGCCGCCGGGGTCGAGGTGCTGTTCTCCTGCACCGAGGGGACCTGCGGCACCTGCGAGACCGACGTCCTCGACGGCGCCCCGGACCACCGGGACTCCGTGCTCACCGACGAGGAACGGGAGGCGGGGGAGACGATGATGATCTGCGTGTCCCGCTGCCGGGGGAGGCGGCTCGTGCTGGACCTGTGACGTGCGGAGCCGCACACAGGTCCGCCTCGGTCCGGGTGAGCGCCGTGAGGAGGTGCGCCGGCAGGTCGCGACCCCGCCGAGTGGGCCGTTCCACGTTCCCTGTCAGCCAGTTGAGCACTACCGTGCGGGATGCAGTTGAAGGTCGATCTGCCGTCCCGGCGCGACCAGTTGCACACCCGGGTCGCGCCGCGCTTCGCCGAACTGCGCACCCATGTCCACGAGCAGATCCAGGCGGCCAAGCGCGGCGTCCCGGCGCAGGACGCGCCGGTGAGGCCGGATGCGCTGGTGAAGGTGAGGGAGGACGCTCCCGTGAGCCGGGACGCTCCGTGAGGCCGGGACGCTCCGTGAGGCCGGACGTGATGTCGGAAGCCGCCGCCGTCCCGCTGACCCGGGCGCCGTCGGCGACCTGAACGCCGACGGTGCCCGGTCAGTCCTCGGGGGCGGGGACCACGCTGAGATGTCCGGCGGTGCGGCGCGGACGCCGTACCCGGCGGGGCGCCTGCGCGGGTGCCTCGCGCGGCACCATCGTCATCCGCGTGTACCCCATCTCGCTCAGGGTGCGCGGAGTTTCGCAGACGATACGGCACTCGGTGGCGGGCCGGCGCGGGTCGGGGTGGAGCAGGGTGCGCACCGCGCCGTCGTGCTCGACGGCGTCCTCGCCCATGGCACGGACCCAGTGCGGCAGGCCCTGCCGGTAGGCGGCCTCCATCAGGGGGTCCTGGGCGATCTCGCGGCGGATCGCCTGCAGGACGGGGTCGTGACCGAGCCGTTCGAGGGTCTCGGCGAACCGGGCGAGCAGGGGCAGGCACCAGCCGGCCTCGTGGTCGCCGAGGACCGAGGCCGCGTCCGGATGGAACAGGACGAACCGCAGGAAGTTGTCGTCCGGCTGAGCCGTCGGGTGCGGGCTCACATCCCGGAAAAGTGACGCGAAAGCGGCGTTGGCGAGGACCACGTCCCAGCGGTGGTCGAGCACGACCGAGGGGAAGGGTACGGCCTCCAGGTACGTGGCGTAGTCCCGTAGATAGGACTGGGCCTCGGGACTCTCGGGGACGGGCCGCGGCACCGGCCACTGCCCACCTGCCTGATATGCCATCGGGAGGTCACCCCTCTTGCCTCTGCGGCCTTCACACGGCGTGCCGATCCTCACGCCCGGCACGCGGCGTGTCAACTATCGTGGCATTCGGCGCTCGTTGACGGCTGAAATTGGCCACAGTTGTGGCGAGACCTGGATGTGAGTTCGAAAGACCGGTTACTCTCCGGGCAGTTCACGGCGATCGCGTGTGCCCGTGAGAGGCTCGTGAGAGACGTAGGAGACCTGTCGGTGACGGATGGCTTCGAGGTTCCGGGCGCCACGGCGACGGTGCTGCTGTCGGCCGTCGTCGCCCGCGTCACCACTCTCGCCGACCGGCTCGGCGTATCCCACGCGGAGGTCTTCGGCACGGGGCGGCTGTCCGTCGCCTCCGGCGTCCCCGAGTCCGTGGTCAAGGCCCTCCTGAGCGGCCGCCCGGCGGGCGAGCCGGATGTGCAGGCCCGGTTCCTGCAGCGCCTGGATCTGCTGCGCCGCACCCGGCTCAAGCCCAACGGCCGCAGACACACCCAGCAGGAGATCGCCGACGGCGCCGGCATGTCCCGCCAGCAGGCGGGTGCCCTCATCAACGGCGACCGCCGCCCCACCATGGAGCACTGCGACGCCCTCCAGCGCTTCTTCCGCGTCCACGCCGGCTTCCTCACGGCGGAGGACCCGGAGGCGTTGGCGGGCGCCCTGCAGCACATCGAGCAGGAACTGCTGCAGAAACTCGCCGCCCGGGAGGCCGCCGCGGCGGCCTCCCGGGCGGCGAGTTTCTGCAGCAGTTCCTGCTCGATGTGCTGCAGGGCGCCCGCCAACGCCTCCGGGTCCTCCGCCGTGAGGAAGCCGGCGTGGACGCGGAAGAAGCGCTGGAGGGCGTCGCAGTGCTCCATGGTGGGGCGGCGGTCGCCGTTGATGAGGGCACCCGCCTGCTGGCGGGACATGCCGGCGCCGTCGGCGATCTCCTGCTGGGTGTGTCTGCGGCCGTTGGGCTTGAGCCGGGTGCGGCGCAGCAGATCCAGGCGCTGCAGGAACCGGGCCTGCACATCCGGCTCGCCCGCCGGGCGGCCGCTCAGGAGGGCCTTGACCACGGACTCGGGGACGCCGGAGGCGACGGACAGCCGCCCCGTGCCGAAGACCTCCGCGTGGGATACGCCGAGCCGGTCGGCGAGAGTGGTGACGCGGGCGACGACGGCCGACAGCAGCACCGTCGCCGTGGCGCCCGGAACCTCGAAGCCATCCGTCACCGACAGGTCTCCTACGTCTCTCACGAGCCTCTCACGGGCACACGCGATCGCCGTGAACTGCCCGGAGAGTAACCGGTCTTTCGAACTCACATCCAGGTCTCGCCACAACTGTGGCCAATTTCAGCCGTCAACGAGCGCCGAATGCCACGATAGTTGACACGCCGCGTGCCGGGCGTGAGGATCGGCACGCCGTGTGAAGGCCGCAGAGGCAAGAGGGGTGACCTCCCGATGGCATATCAGGCAGGTGGGCAGTGGCCGGTGCCGCGGCCCGTCCCCGAGAGTCCCGAGGCCCAGTCCTATCTACGGGACTACGCCACGTACCTGGAGGCCGTACCCTTCCCCTCGGTCGTGCTCGACCACCGCTGGGACGTGGTCCTCGCCAACGCCGCTTTCGCGTCACTTTTCCGGGATGTGAGCCCGCACCCGACGGCTCAGCCGGACGACAACTTCCTGCGGTTCGTCCTGTTCCATCCGGACGCGGCCTCGGTCCTCGGCGACCACGAGGCCGGCTGGTGCCTGCCCCTGCTCGCCCGGTTCGCCGAGACCCTCGAACGGCTCGGTCACGACCCCGTCCTGCAGGCGATCCGCCGCGAGATCGCCCAGGACCCCCTGATGGAGGCCGCCTACCGGCAGGGCCTGCCGCACTGGGTCCGTGCCATGGGCGAGGACGCCGTCGAGCACGACGGCGCGGTGCGCACCCTGCTCCACCCCGACCCGCGCCGGCCCGCCACCGAGTGCCGTATCGTCTGCGAAACTCCGCGCACCCTGAGCGAGATGGGGTACACGCGGATGACGATGGTGCCGCGCGAGGCACCCGCGCAGGCGCCCCGCCGGGTACGGCGTCCGCGCCGCACCGCCGGACATCTCAGCGTGGTCCCCGCCCCCGAGGACTGACCGGGCACCGTCGGCGTTCAGGTCGCCGACGGCGCCCGGGTCAGCGGGACGGCGGCGGCTTCCGACATCACGTCCGGCCTCACGGAGCGTCCCGGCCTCACGGAGCGTCCCGGCTCACGGGAGCGTCCTCCCTCACCTTCACCAGCGCATCCGGCCTCACCGGCGCGTCCTGCGCCGGGACGCCGCGCTTGGCCGCCTGGATCTGCTCGTGGACATGGGTGCGCAGTTCGGCGAAGCGCGGCGCGACCCGGGTGTGCAACTGGTCGCGCCGGGACGGCAGATCGACCTTCAACTGCATCCCGCACGGTAGTGCTCAACTGGCTGACAGGGAACGTGGAACGGCCCACTCGGCGGGGTCGCGACCTGCCGGCGCACCTCCTCACGGCGCTCACCCGGACCGAGGCGGACCTGTGTGCGGCTCCGCACGTCACAGGTCCAGCACGAGCCGCCTCCCCCGGCAGCGGGACACGCAGATCATCATCGTCTCCCCCGCCTCCCGTTCCTCGTCGGTGAGCACGGAGTCCCGGTGGTCCGGGGCGCCGTCGAGGACGTCGGTCTCGCAGGTGCCGCAGGTCCCCTCGGTGCAGGAGAACAGCACCTCGACCCCGGCGGCGCGCACGGTGTCCAGCACGGACACGCCCGGCGCGACGGTCAGCGTACGGCCGCTGCGCGCCAGCTGGACCTCGAACCCGGTGTCCTCGCCTCCCTGTCGCTCCTTCGCCTGGAACCGCTCGACGTGCAGCGCACCGGGCGGACAGCGGGCCTCGACCACGTCGAGGAGCGGACCGGGGCCGCAGCAGTAGACCAGGGTCCCCTCGGGCAGCGCGTCCAGGACGGGGCCGAGGTCGAGCAGTCCGGCCTCGTCCTGCGGGGCGAGGGTGACCCGGTCGCCGTACCGCGCCAGTTCCTCGGTGAACGCCATCGAGGCGCGGGAGCGGCCGCCGTAGAGGAGGCTCCACTCGGCGCCCGCCGCCTCGGCCGCCGCGAGCATCGGCAGGATCGGGGTGATACCGATGCCGCCCGCGACGAAGCGATAGCGGAGGGCCGGCCGCAGTGCGAAGTGGTTGCGCGGACCGCGCACTCCCACCTTGTCGCCCGGCCTCAACTGCTCGTGCACATGGGCCGATCCACCACGGCCCTCCGGCTCCCGCAGCACCGCGATCCGCCAGACGCAACGGTCCGCCGGGTCACCGCACAGCGAGTACTGGCGCTCCAGCCCCGGGCCGAGGAGGAGGTCGACGTGGGCGCCGGGCTCCCAGGAGGGCAGGGGTTCGCCCAGCGGGTGGCGCAGGACGAGAGCCCGTACACCGTCGGCCGCGGACTGTATACCGTCGACAACGAGCTGAGTTTCGTAGACCGTTGTCATGCGGCGCTTCCGTCGCTTCCGTTGCCAGTGTTGCCGGCGTTGCCCGTGCTGTCGTCGCCCGCGCTGCCTTCGGTGTTCCCCGTGTTCTCCGTGATTCCGGGGCTTCCGGGGTTCTCGGCGGGGCTCGGTGGCCGGTGGCCCTCGGGGTGGCCGAGCATCCACTCCCACATCTGCACCGGGTCCTGGGCGGCGTGCGCGGCCCCGCAGTGGCAGGTGCCGTGCAGGACGTCCGTGCCCGGCAGCCAGGCGATGCGGTAGACCTCGCCGGTCGCTGCGCTCACCGGAGCTCCTCCTGCGGCTTGGCGCCCTCCTCGACCAGCCGGGCGAGGATCCGGCGGGCGGCGAGCCCGCCGGTGTCGATGTTGATGCTCAGCTCCTGGTAGCCCGTGCGCTCCGAACCGAGCGTGCGCTGAAGGAGGTTGAGCGCGTCGACGTCCTGCATGACGACCGTGTGGTTGTTGCCCCGCAGGAACTCGGTGACCTCGTCGTCGTCCGTCGCCCAGTCCCGCGAGACCATCCAGAAGTCGTACACCTCGCCGTCCGAGGACGGTGTGATGGCGTAGGTGATCTCGGTGTGGAAGCCGTTCGGGTCGGTGCCGTCGGCCTCCGGCAGGACGCCGACGGGCGCGATGCGGCTGTGCAGCAGATACAGGCAGGGCGCGTGGTACTCGATGTCCTGCCAGCGGGTGATGCGGCCCTGGATGCCGGTCGAACGGGCGTAGAACGGCGGGCATTCGGCGTCGTCCATGTGCCGGCTGACCCGCACGATGCCCGCGCCCTCGTCGACCTCGGTGGTGATCGGCGTCTCCGCGACCTCGGGCGTGCCGATGTAACCGCCGTGCAGATACGTCTCATGGGACAGGTCCAGCAGATTGTCGACCAGGAGCCCGTAGTCGGCGTCGATCGGTTCCATGCCGCGCACGGTCGTCCAGCCGGGGGTGTCCAGGTGCCGGGCCCGCGGAATGGTCTGCGGGTCGGCCAGTGCCGGGTCGCCGATCCACACCCACACCAGGGAGTCCTGTTCGACGACCGGGTAGGAGGCGACGCGGGCGGTGCGCGGGATGCGCTTCTGCCCCGGCACGTACACGCAGGTGCCGCTCGTGTCGTAGGTGAAGCCGTGGTAACCGCATACGATCCGGTCTCCGTCGAGGCGGCTCTCGGACAGCGGGAAACGGCGGTGCACACAACGGTCGTGCAGGGCGACGGGCGTCCCGTCCTCCTCGGTCCGGTACAGCACGAGAGGCTCCGCGAGCACCGTGCGCCCGAGCAGCTGCGCACGCCCGACCTCGTGGCTGTAGGCGGCGACGTACCACTGGTTCCTGGCGAAGTCGGTCGTGTGTGGCATGGCGTTCCCGTCCCTGTCGGCGGGGCTTCGTCGCCCCGCGTGCCGTCGTGGACTCAGGGTCGTGGCGGGTGCCCGGGCCGGGCAAGGCGGCTTCTGTCAGACGGAAGAGTCGTACGGCTGCGCCTGGCGGAGCGTGGCGGCGCGTGGTGAAAGTGACGGGGTGGGCGGACGCCGACGGGCCCGGTGCTCAGGAAGCACCGGGCCCGTCATCCGCGCCGTCCCCGTCCCCACGGTCGGGCGCGGGTCACCACATGCCGCTCACATGTGGACGGTGGGGGCGGCGTCCGCGTCGACCGCCGGGACGCCGCGCCGGTAGAGGACCGCCGTGAGCAGGGCGCCGGCCGCGAAGAAGCCGGCGGACCACCAGTAGGCGGTGGAGTAGGACTCCAGCGCGGCCCGGGCCTGGTTGAGCTTGTCGGCCGGGTCCTTGCCGACCAGGTAGGAGGTGGCGGCGCTGGCGGCCAGGGTGTTGAGCAGGGCCGTGCCGATGGAGCCGCCGATCTGCTGCATGGTGTTGACGGACGCGGAGGCGACTCCGGCGTCGTCGCTGGCCACGCCGCTGGTGGCGAGGCTCATGGCCGGCGCCATGACGAGGCCGATGCCGAGGCCGGTGACCACCAGCGGGGGCAGGACGTGGGCGGCGTAGGTGCTGTCCAGGCCGAGGCCGGTCAGCCAGACCATGCCGGCGGCGCCGAGGACCATGCCGAGCGGGACCACGATCTTCGGTCCGACCCGCGGGATCAGGACGCTGGTGGACAGGGTGGCGGTCAGCATGAGGGCGGCGACCATCGGGAGGAAGGCCAGGCCGGTCCGGACGGCCGAGAAGCCGAGGCTGAGCTGGAGGTAGTAGGTGAGGAAGAGGAACACACCGAACATTCCGGCGGCGGAGATCAGCATGGCGACGAAGGACGCGCCGCGGTCACGGTCCAGGAGCACGCGCAGCGGCAGCAGCGGGTGCGAGGCCCTGGTCTGCCACCAGGTGAACACCGTCAGCAGTACGGCGCCGGCGGCGAGGAAACCCCAGGCAAGCGGTGAACTCCAGTCGTGCGACTCGGCGTTGGAGAAGCCGTACACGATGCCGAAGAGGCCGGTGGTGACCAGGACCGTGCCGGGGATGTCGAGCTTGGAGCTGCGGTCCCGAGCCGTGCGCTGGAGCAGCAGGAAGCCGCCGACCAGGGCGAAGGCCGCGATGAGGAGGTTGACGTAGAGGGTCCAGCGCCAGTCCATGTACTCGGTCAGGACACCGCCGAGCAGCAGGCCGACGGCCGCGCCGGAGCCGGCGATCGCACCGAAGATGCCGAAGGCCTTGGCGCGTTCCTTCGGGTCGGTGAAGGTGGTGGTCAGCAGGGAGAGCGCGGCGGGCGCGAGCAGCGCGCCGAACAGGCCCTGGAGGGCCCGGCCCGCGACGAGCATCTCGAAGCTGGTGGCGGCGCCGGCCAGGGCCGAGGCGGCCGCGAAGCCTCCCACGCCGACCAGGAAGGCGGGCTTGCGGCCGAAGAGGTCGGCGATCCGGCCGCCGAGCAGCAGCAGACTGCCGAAGGCGAGCGAGTAGGCGGTGACGATCCAGGTCCGGTTGCCGTCGGAGAAGCCGAGGTCGGCCTGGGCGGAGGGCAGGGCGATGTTCACGATGGTCGCGTCCAGTACGACCATGAGCTGGGCGAGCCCGATGACGGCGAGGATCCACCACCGGTGGCGGGGCCCGGCTTCCTCCGTCTGCGGACCGCTCTTCCCGAGCGACACCGTGTCCGGTGCTGTGGCTGTCTGAGCCATGGGGACGTACTCCAGTCGTGGTTCGTGACGAACAAGTAAAACGAAACCGTTTCGTACACCTAGCCTAGGCGCCCTTCGAGCGAAACGCAAACGTTTCGCTCGAAGGGCGCCTAGGCTAGGTGTACGAAACGGTTTCGTTTTACTTGTTCGTCACGAACCACGACTGGAGTACGTCCCCATGGCTCAGAC
>NZ_JARGEF010000248.1:0-12008 GCF_033794725.1 Streptomyces sp. ID05-39B
CATGGCCAGGTCGAGGCGGCGCTTCATGCCGCCGGAGTAGGTGGAGGCGGGCTTCTTCGCGGCCTCGGTCAGGTCGAAGCGCTCCAGCAGATCGGCGGCCACCTTCTGCCCCTCGCTCTTGGGGAGGTGGTGCAGGTCCGCCATGAGGAACATGTTCTCCTCACCGGTGATCAGGCCGTCGACGACGGAGAACTGACCCGTGACACCGATCGCCGCCCGCACACCGTCAGGTGACGTGGCGACGTCGTGATCGGCAACCTGGGCCTGCCCGCCGTCGGCGGTGATCAGCGTGGACAGGATCTTCACGGCGGTGGTCTTGCCGGCCCCGTTCGGGCCGAGCAGCGCGAAGACGGATCCGGCCGGGATGTACAGATCGATGCCGTCGAGGACGCTCTTGTCGCCGTAGGACTTACGCAGCCCGATGGTGGAGACGGCGGCCGGTGACGGGTGACCGCCACCCGTTCTAGTCGTGGGCATGACAGATGAAGGCATGGAGCCCTCCCGTTTCGAAGGGTGGTGAGGGAGTGAGGGGGGATCGCGGCGCAACGGTTCAGGCTCGGGCGCGGCGGACGTCGATGTTGCCCCAATCGGTCCGGGCGCGGACCTTGACAGTGTCCTCGGTCTGCTCCGGGGCCTCGGACGCGGCGAGGGTGTTGCGTACCTGACCGCGGTTGGAGCTGATGTCGAGCCAGGCGGCCGTGCCCTCGCGGATGCCGATCTCGATGGAGCCGTTGGACGTCTCCAACTGGATTTCGCCGCGGGTGACTTCGGCGACGCGAAGGACGCCGTTGGTAGTGGTGCCGGTGACCGACGCCTCGGCGCGCGCGATGTCGACGGAGTTGTTGGCGCCGTTCACCCGCAGCTCGCCGGTCACGGCACCGACGGTCTTCCGCTGGTCGACGGCACGTGGACGCACCGAATCGTCGCCTCGGAGTTCACCCGCCCGCCCGCGCGCACCCTGGCCCCCGGTGACGACCCCACCTTCCCGCTCTTGGGCTCACCCCAGCCGGCCACAAGTAACGACTGGAACCACAGCTGGAAGGCCCTGGGGGCCCCCGAGCGCGACGCCTACGAAGCCCTGCGACACATCTACGCGCTCTTCGGCCTCGACATCACCGCCAACCCGTTCCTCGACACGGACCGCGTAAGCACAGCCAAACTGCTGGAGAAGAAGTAGCAGACCCAGCGAGCACGCCCCGGATCCCGACTGGCGCGCTGCCCTCCCGGCTCCTCCCGCTCCTTGAAGGCCCGCTCTGGGATGTCTACGCGGAGCAACCGATGGTCCAGAGGTCACCGGGGCTGCGAACAAAGGCCCGGTGGGCGCACATGTGGCGCCGGAGCTGTGCCGCGGGAATCTCATGACCGCGCCGGGCGAGATCGTCCCGGAGTTCCCCTGAAGATCGGCGCGGTCCACGGCCAGGCCGTCGCCGTCAACGCCGACTAGCTGTCCCGGCTCGAGGCCGGCTACCGTGCCGCAGCTGCTGCCAGCGTTCGTCGGTGAGGTTCGCCCCGCACCGCGGGCACACCAGGCGCTCCGCCTCCCGCCGTGCGGCGCGGCGCTCCCTGTCCTCCGCGTCGGCGCGGGCCTCCTGGGCGCGGTAGAGGGCGTGGCCGTCGGGGTTGTCGAGTGCGGCCGTCAGCGTCTGCTCCCCCGGGGCGCACCCCGAGGTCGACTGGGCGCAGCTGCGTACGGTCGGCAAGGGCCGGCGCTCTCCCCTCGCCGGGCTCCAGACACAGTCGGCCTGAGCTCCGCGGTCGGACCCTGATGGACGACGCCTCTTCCACTCCGCGATCGCGGGGAAAGGGGGGCGCCGTCCCGGCAGCCCATCAGAAGCTGCGCTGTGCGGGAGGGGCTCCGACCTTGGCGGTGGGACGGCGTACAGGACCACCGCCCCTTGCTGGTCGACGCCTGGCCCCTCTCCCCCCTCCCGAGGGGCCTGGCGCTCTGGCTGTTGGCCCGTGGTGGTGCCCGGCTTCACGAGGGGCCGGGCACCACCACGGAGCCGATCGGCATCCCGCTCACAGCCTGGCGTCTGGGATGGCAAGCCAACCGTGCCTAGATTGCACGAAGCTCGGAGCTGATCCCCATGCCGTCGAGGTCGCTCACGAGCCTCCAGTAAACGTCGCTCTCGTAGAAGCTCGCTGCATCGCCGTTCCCCTCAGCGGGGTCGATCTTGCCCATCTCGGGGACGTCGTAGGCCACCGTGTAACCGGCCTCCGCGTCGTTCCACTGGACCCGGACCAAGCCCACCTCACCCAAGGAAGCGGTTGCTGCCCCTGGACGTGAGGGGCCGCATTTGATGCGACGGGTGGTGCTGCTGGGCAGCTCGCCGGGGCGGCCCTGCCATTCCGCGTACCTCTCAGTCGGTGGAGGCGCTCCAGATCTGGGCTTGGTTGACGACCGGGAGCGGTTCGGCGCGTTTGTCGGTCGTGTTGTGGGGGGCGTTGACGGAGGTGAGCGTTCCGGAGCGTTGGTCGAGCAGCAACAGGTTGGGGCCTGACCAGGCGGTCCCGAAGGTTTGATCGAGGTCGCTCGAGCCGGCCGCGGGAGGTGCGTCCAGTTCTTGTTCCTGGCAGGTGTTTTCGTTCAGGTCGAGGATCGCCAGGTGGTTGGTGCGCAGAGCGCTGACATACCAGTAGCCGCTGGGGTCGAGTGTGCCCACGCCCACGGTGTCGCCGCCCTTGCAGGAAGGAGCAGAGGCATTCTTGCGTTTTTCGATGTTGTAGATGTGGGTGCAGTTGCCTTTGTCGCATGTGTCGTCACGCCAGATCACGTGGTTGCCGGCGGCGGCGACCACGCTGGCGTTGGTGGCGGCGGTTTCGGTGGCAGTGTCCGCTCGGGTGTTGAGGAGCACGATGTCGGTCACCGCTCGTACGCCGGTGCCTCCTCCTGTGTCGCCGGTGGTCCGTAGGGCGAGCAGGCCCTGGGAGGTGTCGGCGACCGGCCGCAGACCGCAGGCCGCTTTCAGGGTGGTGCGGGAAGGGCGGCCGGAAGTCTCGTACAGGGTTGCGGTGTAGCGAGTCGAGACCGATTGGGGCAGGTCCAGTCCGTTGCAGGCGGTATCGGCCGGCTCTTCGGTGACGGCCCAGAGCTGCTTGCCGTCGGCGGCGGGGAACCAGGCGCCGGCCTGGCCGAGGAGTACCGCCTTGCCGGGCTTGCGCGGTTCGATGGCTACGACCCCGCCGTCGCGGATGCCTATGACCTGGCCGGAGGCGAGCTGGCGCGGGGTGGCCAGGCGGTAGGTGTCGGCGTTCTCTGCTCCGGCCGGCCGGGGGCCCACGACTCGGGGGGTTGCATTCAGGTCGTCCAGGACGGCTACCTCGCCCCCCAGATTGACCACGATGTCGTGCGGTGCGGACTGGCTGTCGTCGCCGTCCTTGCCTGGTCCGCATGCGGTGGCCATAGCCGTGAGAATGCCAAGGGCCAGCAGGGCACCACATCGCCGTCGGCGCGTCGTGATGTGAGTCGTCTTGTGGACCATCGGGCTTTCCCCCAGGTTCGTCAGAAGTTGTGCTGATGCCGGGAGCGGGTGGTCAGCCCCGCTCCCGGCGAGGTGGCCTACGGCTTGGGCGTGCACGCACTCCTGGCCGTGCACTCCGAGAAGAAGGGGTAGGCGGTGATCCCGCTCAGCGTTCCCATGTTGCCCAGGAACCGCGCACCGCAGCCGGGAGTGTCTTGCCACTTCTCCACGGTGAACTTGCGGCGCTCGACCTTCGGCGTGGTGTAGCCGTAGCTTCTGCCCGGAACGTTGATGGTGTTCGACACCGTCTTGCCGCTGGTGGTCGAGTTGGTGATATCGAAGCTCGTCTTGGCCTCCACCTGCCAGATCCCCCAGCTCACGCTCCCGCCTGCCTCGGCACCCCAACTCGTCTGCTTCGACCTCGTGGTCGTCAGGTCGTAGCGCAGGATCGATGCCGTGGAACTCGAGTTGTACTTGCCGGCGGTGCTACCGACCGCCTCGTACGAGGCACCTGAAGACACCACCTTGTACCAGACGTCCGGCGGACAGGACTGCGTACCGGTCTCGTCTGCCGCCGCGGACGGCGCCATCATCAGTCCCGCCCCCATCATGACCGCTCCGGCCGCCGCTAATCTACGCACGCCGAGATGCATGTCGAATCCCCCATGTGATGTTGTGAGTTACCTGAACTGGTCAATGATCAGGCACTCAGAGCCCACCATGCACAAGACAAACACAGCAAGGCCTTATCCACATTGTTGAGCATCTTCTGAGCTTTGAACATCGCCATCCGGAACTCAGATGCGGCTGATACACCGGCTTGTTTTCGCCACAAGCCGACAATCAACAGCGCACTGCACCCGCAGATGGACACCCGCCGAAAGGACGTGGTCACAGTGGAGTTGATCAGGATTACAGGCCGGCAATTTGAGGCCAGCAATTGATTGACCAATCAACGACGGAACGGAATAGATGTCACTTCATTGGCTTGATCTTGCGGCAGTCCAGTCATACGCATGCGTCATGCGCTGGCCGCCGTCGCCGCGGCCGTCCCGGTCGCCTCCGGCCGGCCCACGCCGCCGAGTTCTCGTCCCCACTCCCGCTCGAAGGCGTCCAGTAGGCGCCCCGGCAGCGACTCCGACCGCTGCTCCGGCGGGAACACCGAGGACGAGTGCCTGACGATCAGGAACTACTCGAGGACCGCGAAGGTCAACCTCAAGGGCTACGTCGTCAAAGACGCCACCGGCAACAAGTTCACCTGCCCTGCCAACCACACCCTCAGCCTTTTCGGACTATCGCGACGTCACGATGCTGTTTCATGCGCTGCATTGTGGCGTGCGGCGGGCGCAGCGGGCGCGGGTGGTCCTGGAGGCGGCGTGCGCACGCGTGGGCTGGTCATACCGGCGCCTTGAGCCGCCCCCAGCGGTGGTGGCGGCAAATCTGCGGTGGCTGGCCGGCTACCGCCACCCCCGGTACCAGGGCACGCCCAGGCTTCGAGCCGCGCTGGCCGAAGCGTTCGCCGAGCCCCGCCCGCTGGCCGACGGCGCAGCCGCGGTGGGCGATTCCTTGCAGGTACTGCCGGCCGCCTATCACGCGCTGTGGTGCGGACATCTGAGGACGCCTCTTGATGAACCGCTGCACGAGCGGACGCTGATCTGCGCTGACGCAGAACGTGGTGAGGGTGTCGAAAAGCGGCTGAGCGACGTCGGCGGCGATCAGGAGAACCGGTGAGCGCAGTGGGCGGCACACACGGCAAGAGCCGACGGCCGGCGGTGGAGGTCGGCGCGCACGTCATCTACCGGGGACAGACCTGGCAGGTCGCCGCCCTGCAAGGGACGCGGGTCTACCTGCTGCAGGAGGACGGCGCCGAAACGAGCCTGCTACTGGGGCGGTTGTTCGCCGATCCGGGCTTCGAAGTGGTGGGCGCGCGGGCACCGGACGCAGTACCGCAATGGGGGCTGTTCGGGCTCTGTCGCTGATCTTGTGATCTGGATACGAGCAGCACGCGTATCGCGCGCTACGGTTCCCTCATGCCGCTTGCTCCCGACGACGAGATCCACAGCCGTGAAGACCTGGTTGCGTTCATCCGCGACCTGCACCAGGACTACCTCCATCGAGGGCAGGACTGGGAGAACTCCACCCTCGATCGCTTTCTTGAGGCCCTGGCGTCATGGACCGATGACTCAGGTGGCTGGTACAGGAACTTCGGCAAGGAACTTCCGGCTAATGGTGACTGGACCTTCATCGCACGAGCCCTCAGCGCGGCCACCGTCTACGAGTAGCCGAGCAAGCGGTCATCACCGACCCCGCTGAGTAGCCCGGCCCCGCGTTCCGGACCCACTCAGCGATTTGCCGGTGGTGGCTGCCATCGTGTGCCTGGTGTACTTCGCGGAGCTTCGAGGCGCTTCTGCCTCATCTGTCCGGCGTTGTGGTGGAGTTGGTCGAGCGATCGACCCGCGAGATCACGATGCACGCCCGAGTCCGGGCGGCTGATGCTGCGTGCTCGCGCTGTCATCGCAGGTCCGGTCGTGTGCATGGCCGGTACCGGCCATGCACACGACCGGACCTGCGATGACAGCGCGAGCACGCAGCATCAGCCGCCCGGACTCGGGCGTGCATCGTGATCTCGCGGGTCGATCGCTCGACCAACTCCACCACAACGCCGGACAGATGAGGCAGAAGCGCCTCGAAGCTCCGCGAAGTACACCAGGCACACGATGGCAGCCACCACCGGCAAATCGCTGAGTGGGTCCGGAACGCGGGGCCGGGCTACTCAGCGGGGTCGGTGATGACCGCTTGCTCGGCTACTCGTAGACGGTGGCCGCGCTGAGGGCTCGTGCGATGAAGGTCCAGTCACCATTAGCCGGAAGTTCCTTGCCGAAGTTCCTGTACCAGCCACCTGAGTCATCGGTCCATGACGCCAGGGCCTCAAGAAAGCGATCGAGGGTGGAGTTCTCCCAGTCCTGCCCTCGATGGAGGTAGTCCTGGTGCAGGTCGCGGATGAACGCAACCAGGTCTTCACGGCTGTGGATCTCGTCGTCGGGAGCAAGCGGCATGAGGGAACCGTAGCGCGCGATACGCGTGCTGCTCGTATCCAGATCACAAGATCAGCGACAGAGCCCGAACAGCCCCCATTGCGGTACTGCGTCCGGTGCCCGCGCGCCCACCACTTCGAAGCCCGGATCGGCGAACAACCGCCCCAGTAGCAGGCTCGTTTCGGCGCCGTCCTCCTGCAGCAGGTAGACCCGCGTCCCTTGCAGGGCGGCGACCTGCCAGGTCTGTCCCCGGTAGATGACGTGCGCGCCGACCTCCACCGCCGGCCGTCGGCTCTTGCCGTGTGTGCCGCCCACTGCGCTCACCGGTTCTCCTGATCGCCGCCGACGTCGCTCAGCCGCTTTTCGACACCCTCACCACGTTCTGCGTCAGCGCAGATCAGCGTCCGCTCGTGCAGCGGTTCATCAAGAGGCGTCCTCAGATGTCCGCACCACAGCGCGTGATAGGCGGCCGGCAGTACCTGCAAGGAATCGCCCACCGCGGCTGCGCCGTCGGCCAGCGGGCGGGGCTCGGCGAACGCTTCGGCCAGCGCGGCTCGAAGCCTGGGCGTGCCCTGGTACCGGGGGTGGCGGTAGCCGGCCAGCCACCGCAGATTTGCCGCCACCACCGCTGGGGGCGGCTCAAGGCGCCGGTATGACCAGCCCACGCGTGCGCACGCCGCCTCCAGGACCACCCGCGCCCGCTGCGCCCGCCGCACGCCACAATGCAGCGCATGAAACAGCATCGTGACGTCGCGATAGTCCGAAAAGGCTGAGGGTGTGGTTGGCAGGGCAGGTGAACTTGTTGCCGGTGGCGTCTTTGACGACGTAGCCCTTGAGGTTGACCTTCGCGGTCCTCGAGTAGTTCCTGATCGTCAGGCACTCGTCCTCGGTGTTCCCGCCGGAGCAGCGGTCGGAGTCGCTGCCGGGGCGCCTACTGGACGCCTTCGAGCGGGAGTGGGGACGAGAACTCGGCGGCGTGGGCCGGCCGGAGGCGACCGGGACGGCCGCGGCGACGGCGGCCAGCGCATGACGCATGCGTATGACTGGACTGCCGCAAGATCAAGCCAATGAAGTGACATCTATTCCGTTCCGTCGTTGATTGGTCAATCAATTGCTGGCCTCAAATTGCCGGCCTGTAATCCTGATCAACTCCACTGTGACCACGTCCTTTCGGCGGGTGTCCATCTGCGGGTGCAGTGCGCTGTTGATTGTCGGCTTGTGGCGAAAACAAGCCGGTGTATCAGCCGCATCTGAGTTCCGGATGGCGATGTTCAAAGCTCAGAAGATGCTCAACAATGTGGATAAGGCCTTGCTGTGTTTGTCTTGTGCATGGTGGGCTCTGAGTGCCTGATCATTGACCAGTTCAGGTAACTCACAACATCACATGGGGGATTCGACATGCATCTCGGCGTGCGTAGATTAGCGGCGGCCGGAGCGGTCATGATGGGGGCGGGACTGATGATGGCGCCGTCCGCGGCGGCAGACGAGACCGGTACGCAGTCCTGTCCGCCGGACGTCTGGTACAAGGTGGTGTCTTCAGGTGCCTCGTACGAGGCGGTCGGTAGCACCGCCGGCAAGTACAACTCGAGTTCCACGGCATCGATCCTGCGCTACGACCTGACGACCACGAGGTCGAAGCAGACGAGTTGGGGTGCCGAGGCAGGCGGGAGCGTGAGCTGGGGGATCTGGCAGGTGGAGGCCAAGACGAGCTTCGATATCACCAACTCGACCACCAGCGGCAAGACGGTGTCGAACACCATCAACGTTCCGGGCAGAAGCTACGGCTACACCACGCCGAAGGTCGAGCGCCGCAAGTTCACCGTGGAGAAGTGGCAAGACACTCCCGGCTGCGGTGCGCGGTTCCTGGGCAACATGGGAACGCTGAGCGGGATCACCGCCTACCCCTTCTTCTCGGAGTGCACGGCCAGGAGTGCGTGCACGCCCAAGCCGTAGGCCACCTCGCCGGGAGCGGGGCTGACCACCCGCTCCCGGCATCAGCACAACTTCTGACGAACCTGGGGGAAAGCCCGATGGTCCACAAGACGACTCACATCACGACGCGCCGACGGCGATGTGGTGCCCTGCTGGCCCTTGGCATTCTCACGGCTATGGCCACCGCATGCGGACCAGGCAAGGACGGCGACGACAGCCAGTCCGCACCGCACGACATCGTGGTCAATCTGGGGGGCGAGGTAGCCGTCCTGGACGACCTGAATGCAACCCCCCGAGTCGTGGGCCCCCGGCCGGCCGGAGCAGAGAACGCCGACACCTACCGCCTGGCCACCCCGCGCCAGCTCGCCTCCGGCCAGGTCATAGGCATCCGCGACGGCGGGGTCGTAGCCATCGAACCGCGCAAGCCCGGCAAGGCGGTACTCCTCGGCCAGGCCGGCGCCTGGTTCCCCGCCGCCGACGGCAAGCAGCTCTGGGCCGTCACCGAAGAGCCGGCCGATACCGCCTGCAACGGACTGGACCTGCCCCAATCGGTCTCGACTCGCTACACCGCAACCCTGTACGAGACTTCCGGCCGCCCTTCCCGCACCACCCTGAAAGCGGCCTGCGGTCTGCGGCCGGTCGCCGACACCTCCCAGGGCCTGCTCGCCCTACGGACCACCGGCGACACAGGAGGAGGCACCGGCGTACGAGCGGTGACCGACATCGTGCTCCTCAACACCCGAGCGGACACTGCCACCGAAACCGCCGCCACCAACGCCAGCGTGGTCGCCGCCGCCGGCAACCACGTGATCTGGCGTGACGACACATGCGACAAAGGCAACTGCACCCACATCTACAACATCGAAAAACGCAAGAATGCCTCTGCTCCTTCCTGCAAGGGCGGCGACACCGTGGGCGTGGGCACACTCGACCCCAGCGGCTACTGGTATGTCAGCGCTCTGCGCACCAACCACCTGGCGATCCTCGACCTGAACGAAAACACCTGCCAGGAACAAGAACTGGACGCACCTCCCGCGGCCGGCTCGAGCGACCTCGATCAAACCTTCGGGACCGCCTGGTCAGGCCCCAACCTGTTGCTGCTCGACCAACGCTCCGGAACGCTCACCTCCGTCAACGCCCCCCACAACACGACCGACAAACGCGCCGAACCGCTCCCGGTCGTCAACCAAGCCCAGATCTGGAGCGCCTCCACCGACTGAGAGGTACGCGGAATGGCAGGGCCGCCCCGGCGAGCTGCCCAGCAGCACCACCCGTCGCATCAAATGCGGCCCCTCACGTCCAGGGGCAGCAACCGCTTCCTTGGGTGAGGTGGGCTTGGTCCGGGTCCAGTGGAACGACGCGGAGGCCGGTTACACGGTGGCCTACGACGTCCCCGAGATGGGCAAGATCGACCCCGCTGAGGGGAACGGCGATGCAGCGAGCTTCTACGAGAGCGACGTTTACTGGAGGCTCGTGAGCGACCTCGACGGCATGGGGATCAGCTCCGAGCTTCGTGCAATCTAGGCACGGTTGGCTTGCCATCCCAGACGCCAGGCTGTGAGCGGGATGCCGATCGGCTCCGTGGTGGTGCCCGGCCCCTCGTGAAGCCGGGCACCACCACGGGCCAACAGCCAGAGCGCCAGGCCCCTCGGGAGGGGGGAGAGGGGCCAGGCGTCGACCAGCAAGGGGCGGTGGTCCTGTACGCCGTCCCACCGCCAAGGTCGGAGCCCCTCCCGCACAGCGCAGCTTCTGATGGGCTGCCGGGACGGCGCCCCCCTTTCCCCGCGATCGCGGAGTGGAAGAGGCGTCGTCCATCAGGGTCCGACCGCGGAGCTCAGGCCGACTGTGTCTGGAGCCCGGCGAGGGGAGAGCGCCGGCCCTTGCCGACCGTACGCAGCTGCGCCCAGTCGACCTCGGGGTGCGCCCCGGGGGAGCAGACGCTGACGGCCGCACTCGACAACCCCGACGGCCACGCCCTCTACCGCGCCCAGGAGGCCCGCGCCGACGCGGAGGACAGGGAGCGCCGCGCCGCACGGCGGGAGGCGGAGCGCCTGGTGTGCCCGCGGTGCGGGGCGAACCTCACCGACGAACGCTGGCAGCAGCTGCGGCACGGTAGCCGGCCTCGAGCCGGGACAGCTAGTCGGCGTTGACGGCGACGGCCTGGCCGTGGACCGCGCCGATCTTCAGGGGAACTCCGGGACGATCTCGCCCGGCGCGGTCATGAGATTCCCGCGGCACAGCTCCGGCGCCACATGTGCGCCCACCGGGCCTTTGTTCGCAGCCCCGGTGACCTCTGGACCATCGGTTGCTCCGCGTAGACATCCCAGAGCGGGCCTTCAAGGAGCGGGAGGAGCCGGGAGGGCAGCGCGCCAGTCGGGATCCGGGGCGTGCTCGCTGGGTCTGCTACTTCTTCTCCAGCAGTTTGGCTGTGCTTACGCGGTCCGTGTCGAGGAACGGGTTGGCGGTGATGTCGAGGCCGAAGAGCGCGTAGATGTGTCGCAGGGCTTCGTAGGCGTCGCGCTCGGGGGCCCCCAGGGCCTTCCAGCTGTGGTTCCAGTCGTTACTTGTGGCCGGCTGGGGTGAGCCCAAGAGCGGGAAGGTGGGGTCGTCACCGGGGGCCAGGGTGCGCGCGGGCGGGCGGGTGAACTCCGAGGCGACGATTCGGTGCGTCCACGTGCCGTCGACCAGCGGAAGACCGTCGGTGCCGTGACCGGCGAGCTGCGGGTGAACGGCGCCAACAACTCCGTCGACATCGCGCGCGCCGAGGCGTCGGTCACCGGCACCACTACCAACGGCGTCCTTCGCGTCGCCGAAGTCACCCGCGGCGAAATCCAGTTGGAGACGTCCAACGGCTCCATCGAGATCGGCATCCGCGAGGGCACGGCCGCCTGGCTCGACATCAGCTCCAACCGCGGTCAGGTACGCAACACCCTCGCCGCGTCCGAGGCCCCGGAGCAGACCGAGGACACTGTCAAGGTCCGCGCCCGGACCGATTGGGGCAACATCGACGTCCGCCGCGCCCGAGCCTGAACCGTTGCGCCGCGATCCCCCCTCACTCCCTCACCACCCTTCGAAACGGGAGGGCTCCATGCCTTCATCTGTCATGCCCACGACTAGAACGGGTGGCGGTCACCCGTCACCGGCCGCCGTCTCCACCATCGGGCTGCGTAAGTCCTACGGCGACAAGAGCGTCCTCGACGGCATCGATCTGTACATCCCGGCCGGATCCGTCTTCGCGCTGCTCGGCCCGAACGGGGCCGGCAAGACCACCGCCGTGAAGATCCTGTCCACGCTGATCACCGCCGACGGCGGGCAGGCCCAGGTTGCCGATCACGACGTCGCCACGTCACCTGACGGTGTGCGGGCGGCGATCGGTGTCACGGGTCAGTTCTCCGTCGTCGACGGCCTGATCACCGGTGAGGAGAACATGTTCCTCATGGCGGACCTGCACCACCTCCCCAAGAGCGAGGGGCAGAAGGTGGCCGCCGATCTGCTGGAGCGCTTCGACCTGACCGAGGCCGCGAAGAAGCCCGCCTCCACCTACTCCGGCGGCATGAAGCGCCGCCTCGACCTGGCCATG